>JBNMJP010000231.1:0-3465 GCA_050873905.1 Jutongia sp.
CCCCCTGAGGCGAGTACGGGAAGACACGTTCATCGAACATCGAAACAGCAAAGCAATCAGACTTCCCGCAAGCCGTTAGTGACAAGGCAATTTCCAGACACAGCTCCGGGTATTCAGACCCTTAAAAGCCAAAAATCATATTCAATACCCCGGAACATCAGAAACAGTCTGGGCACATTATAGTTCTTGGTGTGGGAAGTTTGAGTAATATATTACAACGATTGGAGGAGTAACCATGTCTAATATGTTTTGTTTTCAGTGTCAGCAGACCGCGGGCAATAAAGGCTGTGTCAACACCGGTGTCTGCGGCAAACAGCCGGAAACCGCCAAGCTTCAGGATGAACTGGTGGAGGAACTGATCCGCCTTGCCACAGCAGCCCACGATGCCGGAAAGCATTCCCGCCTGACGGACCGTCTGTTGATGGATGGTCTGTTTACCACATTAACCAATGTCAATTTTGACAATGAAGCGATCCGTGAATTTACAGACCGTGTCGTAAAGGAACGCAAAAAACTCAGTAACGAAAAGACACCTGTCGTGGCACTTTGGGATGGCAGCAATGATGAAGTATCCCTCCGCTCCACCTTGCTTTTCGGATTGAAGGGTATGGCGGCCTACGCCCACCACGCCATGAATCTCGGATATGAAGATGAAAGTGTGACAAAATGGTTTTATAAAGGACTTTGTGAAGTAAATAAAGAACATTCCGCCGAGGAATGGATTGAATTGATCATGGAATTTGGCAAAGTAAACTTTAAATGTATGGAGCTTCTGGACCGTGCCAATACCGACACCTTCGGTTCTCCATCCCCGGTAAAGGTGCGGACCGATATCAAGAAGGGACCTTTTATCGTGGTTTCCGGTCATGATCTGAAGGATCTGTCCCAGCTTCTGGAGCAGACAAAGAACAAGGGGATCAATGTCTATACCCACAGTGAAATGCTGCCGGCTCATGGATATCCGGAACTGAATAAATACAAGCATCTTGCCGGTAACTTCGGCACTGCCTGGCAGAGCCAGCAGAAGGAATTTGACAATATCCCCGCCCCGGTGCTTTTCACCACCAACTGTCTGATGCCTCAAAGACCAAGCTATCAGGACCGGATTTATACGACATCTGTAGTGGGATATAAAGGGCTTCGTCACATCAGCGGAGACAAGGACGGAAACAAAGACTTCTCTCCGATCATTGAACATGCCTTAAAGCTTGGGGGCTATGAACACGACCACAGCATGAGTGGCATCAATGGCGGCCACACACTGACCACCGGCTTTGGCCACGCCGCCGTTTTGTCCCATGCAGAAGAGATCATTTCTTCCATCAAACAGGGACATATTAAGCATATTTTCCTGGTAGGTGGATGTGACGGTGCCCACCCGGGCCGTAATTACTATACCGAGTTTGTAAAACAGACACCGATGGACTCCCTGGTGCTGACTCTCGCCTGCGGCAAATACCGCTTTAATGATCTAGATCTCGGAGAGATTGATGGCATTCCACGTATCCTTGATATGGGACAGTGCAATGATGCCTACAGTGCGATCCGTGTGGCTCTGGCACTCGCCGATGCGTTCGACTGTACGGTCAACGATCTGCCTCTGACACTGGTGCTGTCCTGGTACGAGCAGAAAGCAGTCTGTATCCTGCTGACGCTGCTCTCCCTCGGTATCCGTAATATGTATCTGGGGCCAACCCTTCCGGCATTTATGTCAGAAACCGTTGTGAAGTTCCTCGTAGACACCTACAACCTGCAGCCGATCACCGCACCGGAGCAGGATATGGATGCAATTCTGGGACGCGGATAAATTCACATTTTACCGCAATCCCAGCACCAGAATCACAAGAATAATGCACGGAAGCACAAAGGTCACATAACCACGCAGAGCCTTTGGAAACTTCACACCGATGCCGGTATTGGTCTCCGCCAGATATTTATCAAAGCCCCAGCCCCATTTTGTCACACAGAACAGCAAAAAGATCAGGGAGCCGCCCGGAAGCAGCAGATTACTTACAATATAATCTTCTAGGTCCAGCACCGTGCTTCCGGCTCCCCTTGGCTGAAAGCTGCTCCAGATATTATAACCAAATACCGCCGGTAAAGAAGCGATCAGAATGATCACGCCATTAATCAGGGCAGACTTCTTCCGGCTGATATTCCATTTATCCATACAGCAGGCAATGATATTCTCGAATACTGCAATGATCGTAGAAAATGCGGCAAAGGTCATAAACAGAAAGAAAAATGTACCCCAGATCCTGCCTCCCGGCATCTGGATAAAGACATTGGGCAGGGTAATAAAGATCAGCTCCGGTCCTGCTCCCGGATTGATCCCGTAGGCAAAGCAGGCCGGAAAGATGATCAGACCGGACATGATCGCCACGAAGGTATCCAGCGCTGCGATCCGCAGAGATTCTCCCAAAAGTGTATGCTCTTTGCTCATATAGCTTCCAAAGATCTCCATAGCACCAATACCAAGGCTCAGAGTAAAAAATGCCTGATTCATTGCCGCGATAATTACATTAAAAAGACCAACCGCTTCTACCTTTTTCCAGTCAGGGATCAGATAAAACTTCAGTCCGTCCACACCGCCCTTGAGAATGATACTGTTCACCGCAAGCACCACAATCAACGCCAGAAGTCCCAGCATCATCGGCTTGCTGATCTTCTCAACACCGGCCTGCAGACCAAAGGAACAGATCAAAAATCCAACCACTACGATCACAACCATCCAGAAAGTCATGCTCCCCGGATCTGCAAGCATATGATAAAACTTATCGGTGACTCCTTTCGTATCCAGCCCCTTAAAGTCATTGATCAGAAAACGATAAAAGTAACTGATCATCCAGCCTGCCACCGTGGTATAAAACATCATCAGCATATAATTGCCAAATAACGCCGCATAACCGTGCAGATGCCATTTACTTTCCTTGGGCTCCAGTGCCGCATAGCCTTTCACCACACTCTTGCCGCTGGCACGACCCACTGCAAACTCCATGGTCAGCACCGGCACACCCACAGCGATCAAAAAGAACAGATAAAACAGCACAAAAAAACCGCCGCCATTTTGCCCTGCCACATATGGAAACTTCCAGACATTTCCGATTCCAATGGCACATCCCGCCGAGATCAGAATAAAACCTAATCTGGATTTAAAACTTTCTCTTTTCATGTCTCTTAAAACTCCTTTATCTTACTTATATTTGTATAAATCATTCCAAAGATTCCAGACAGTCAATCCAAAATCTCTCTGCAGTTATCCACATGAAAATCTATTATATCAGACCCAGAATAATGATCGCCAAAATGATACATGGCATCACATAGGTCAGATAGCCCCGAAGGATCCGCGGCATTTTTAAGCCCTTGCCTGTATTGGTCTCTGCCAGATAATTTTCAAATCCCCAGCCCCATTTCGTCATACAGAACAGCAAAAATACAATAGCTCCTCCCGGCAGGATCAGG
>JBNMJP010000232.1:0-3457 GCA_050873905.1 Jutongia sp.
ATGTAGTGTTGCGTAGTGCATTGTAGCGAAAGCGTGCCCACCGAAACAACTGAGTCCACCTTAGAGGCTCAGTCGTCCAGACACGTATTCATCGAAACATGGCAAAGCAAAGATTTTTCGGAAAACCTAGCGATCTGCGTCAATTTTCAGATCACAGCCTCCCGGACGCCTTCACTTCAAAGGGCAAAAATCATAATTCAACTTTTGAACATAAGAAATATTACGGCATAGTCTCGTCTTTGTTGTGGAAAGTTTGAATAAATAAAAATGCACAAACGACAAAAAAGTTTGTGCATTTTTTTGTATAATGTTGTACAATAAAAGGGCAGGCGGTGCGAACCGTCAAATTTATATCATCAATAAATTATTTTGAAAGGATGGAGATGGAATGGCAGAAAACAGAATGATTGGGGACTATCCTGTAATTGGAATTCGTCCGACGATAGATGGACGAAGAGGACCGCTTAAGGTACGTGAGTCACTGGAGGCTCAGACCATGGGCATGGCAAAAAATGCCGCAAAACTTTTTGAGGAGAACCTGCGTTACTCCAATGGAGAGCCGGTAAAGGTTGTGATCGCAGATACAACCATCGGACGTGTTGCAGAGGCGGCTGCCTGTGCTGACAAGTTCCGCAGAGAGGGTGTTGATATTACATTGACAGTAACTCCTTGCTGGTGTTATGGATCTGAGACGATGGATATGGATAAAAATACCATCAAGGCAGTATGGGGCTTTAATGGTACAGAGAGACCGGGTGCCGCTTACCTTGCAGCAGTTCTTGCAGCACATGCACAGAAGGGACTTCCTGCATTCGGTATTTACGGAAGAGACGTTCAGGAGGCAGACGCAGAGGAGATTCCTGAGGATGTAAAGGAGAAGCTGCTTCGTTTTGGCCGTGCAGCGATCGCCGCAGCAACCATGAGAGGAAAGTCTTATCTGCAGATCGGTGCGGTGACAATGGGTATTGCAGGATCTATCGTTAACTGCGAGTTTATCGAGGAATATCTTGGCATGCGTGTAGAGTCCGTGGATGAGGTTGAGATCATCCGCCGTATGTCTGAGGGCATTTATGATCATGAAGAGTTCGAAAGGGCGTTGTCATGGACAGAGTCCCACTGCAAAGAGGGCTGGGACAAGAACCCGGATTTCGTAAAGAGAAACGACGAGCAGAAGCAGCGTGACTGGGAGTTCGTTGTAAAAATGATGTGTATTATCAAGGATCTGATGAATGGAAACAAAAACCTTCCGGAGGGCAGAGAAGAGGAGGCAGTTGGACATAATGCCATTGCCGCAGGTTTCCAGGGACAGAGACAGTGGACTGATTTCTATCCGAATGGAGATTTCGCAGAGGCACTCTGTAATTCTTCCTTTGACTGGAACGGTGCAAGAGAGCCTTATATTCTGGCAACAGAGAATGATACTCTGAACGGACTTGGTATGCTGTTCATGAAGCTTCTTACCGGCCGTGCACAGATTTTCGCAGATGTTCGTACATACTGGAGTCCGGATGCCGTTAAGAAAGCAACCGGCTATGAGCTGGAGGGCATTGCAAAGGAGGCAGGCGGTTTCCTGCATCTGATCAATTCCGGAGCCGCTTGTCTGGATGCCTGTGGAGGAGTCAAGGACAAGAACGGCAATGGTGTGATCAAGCCATTCTGGGAGATGACAGAGTCAGACCAGAAGGCATGTCTGGAGGCAACCGAGTGGTGTGCTGCCGATAACGGATACTTCCGTGGCGGCGGATTCTCTTCCAGATATCTTACCAGAGCAGAAATGCCTGCAACAATGATCCGTCTGAATCTGGTCAAGGGACTGGGACCGGTCCTGCAGATCTGCGAGGGTTATACGATCAATCTGCCGGATGAGGTATCGGATAAGATCTGGAAACGTACCGATTATACATGGCCTTGTACCTGGTTCGCTCCTCGTGTTACCGGTGAGGGTGCATTCAAGACAGCGTATGATGTTATGAATAACTGGGGTGCCAATCATGGTGCCATCAGCTATGGTCATATCGGAGCAGATCTGATCACACTGGCATCCATTTTGAGAATCCCGGTATGCATGCATAATGTACCGGAGGAGGATATTTTCCGCCCATCTGCATGGAATGCATTTGGTATGGATAAAGAGGGTCAGGACTACCGCGCATGTGCCGCATACGGACCTCTTTATAAATAGTTTCTATTTTGACCGTAGAATGAAAGTATGGTATACTTATCTGTACGTGGGACAATATGGCCTGTACAGATGGGTATACCATATTGTTTATTAAGAGAAAATATGCACATGGCAATTTTTTGCCGGTAAGTTTTGCCTGCGGTGCAGAGCCGGCAGGTAGAGAAAGGAATGTAAGAGGATTATGTTTGAACAGGAAATCGAAAGTATTGCAGCTGGCGGAAGTAATGAGGAGATTTATTACAACCTGCTGAATCTGACCAAAAGAGCTATTGATCAGAAGGGACGGATTGAGGGAAAGAAAAAAGTCTATTACATATCAGCGGAGTTTCTGATTGGAAAGCTTTTATCTAATAATCTGATCAATCTGGGGCTTTATGATCAGGTCAATGAGGCACTGAAAAAGCATGGAAAGTCCATGGCTGACATTGAGGAGATCGAGCCGGAGCCATCTCTTGGTAATGGTGGACTTGGCCGTCTGGCTGCATGTTTTCTGGATTCTATTGCAACATTGGGGCTGCCGGGAGACGGTGTAGGACTGAATTATCATCTGGGATTGTTTAAGCAGGTATTTGAGCAGAATATGCAGAAGGAGACTCCGAATCCTTGGATTCAGGATCAGAGCTGGCTTCGCCGGACCGATGTGGGATATCCTGTAATTTTCCATAATAAGACGGTTCAGTCTGTGATGTATGAAATTGATGTTACAGGCTATGATAATAAGGTGAACACCCTCAAACTGTTTGATCTGGACAGTGTGGATTATTCCATTGTTCAGGGAGACAGTATCTGGTTTAATAAGGATGAGATCACAAAGAATCTCACATTATTCCTTTATCCGGATGACAGTGATGTACAGGGGCAGCTGCTTCGTATCTATCAGCAGTATTTTATGGTCAGCAATGCCGCACAGCTTATTATTGATGAGGCACTGGCAAAGGGAAGCACCCTTTACGATCTGCCGGATTATGCTGTTGTTCAGATCAATGATACCCACCCAACCATGGTGATTCCGGAACTGATCCGTCTGCTGGTCAACCGCGGCATTGAGATGAACGATGCCATTGGCATTGTATCCAGAATGTGTGCCTATACCAATCATACGATCCTTGCAGAGGCTCTGGAGAAGTGGCCGATGTGGTATCTGGAAAAGGTTGTGCCACAGCTTGTACCGATCATTAAGATGCTGGATGTCAAGGTAAAGGAGAAATACTCTGACCCTAGAGTTGCCATTATTGATGAGAACAATACCGTTCATATGGCACATATCGACATTCA
>JBNMJP010000233.1:0-3453 GCA_050873905.1 Jutongia sp.
CCTTATATTGTGTGACAGCGGCGTTTGCTGCTGTATTGATACGAATGCTTCCAACAATTCTGTTTCATTTTCTGCATCCGTTATGATCTTTTTAACAATGTCAATCCTAGCACGATAAACAAACAATTTCTATGTGTCACAGCATAAAGAAACGGACTCCTCTTGTGCTATCAGCACAAATAAGATATAATGTTCGCGAAGGCAAAAGTGAACATAGTGATTGCCAGATATAGGTGCTTGCACTTGATAGCTGGCTGATTACTACGTGAACGCGCCCGCGAGTGAGAAAAAGCGGAGCTTTTTCGAACCTTTTGCCGGAGTATTGCGAATTTGTAATATAATGAGTCCCATAAGAAACAGACAACTGCAAAACAGACTTCAGATTTTCCGAGTTGCGGTACCCCATCAAGACGGAGGTTTCCCATGGCATTAACCTTAGAATATTTTTATCATCAGACACAGCATAAATACCGGCTTCAGCTTCTGATCCCAAACGCCCGGCTGGATCACCAGATCTCCTGGGTACATCTGGTGGAGGACAGCAATAACAGCAGCTTTCTCCGTGGA
This sequence comes from Jutongia sp., assembly GCA_050873905.1. Taxonomy (GTDB): domain Bacteria; phylum Bacillota; class Clostridia; order Lachnospirales; family Lachnospiraceae; genus Jutongia. The sequence continues at coordinate 568 of JBNMJP010000233.1, forward strand.
AATGAGCTGATCATCACCACAGGCTTAGAAACAGCGGGAAGCGGCCAGCTCCTTTCTTTTATCAAGCGTCTCTGGGAACGCCATGTCTGCGGACTTATCCTGAATATGGGACCGTATATTTCAACTGTCCCAAAAGAGGTACAGAACTGGTGTCAGGAGCATCAGTTTCCGCTTTTTTCCATGCCCTGGGAAATCCACATTGCAGATCTGATGCAGGATTACTGTAACGAAATTATTTCCGAAAAAAGAACGCAGGATCTGAGAACCGAGGGTCTTACCCGCGCTCTGGAGGGAGAGATCAGAGAAAGAGATATTCCTGTTCTGGAGGGATTCCGGGGATGTTTTCTGCTGATCGCCGATCAGGAGCTGACTTTTGCCTGGTACGCCCAGGCAAGAAAGGGAAACCTCTTTTATTATGCTGCCCCGGTCCTGCCGGATATTCCGGAGCATACCTTCTGCGGTATCAGCGAGCCAATCTCCTCCCCCCAATCCATCCGGACACAGGCAAAGCATGCCTCCCGCGCCTTGATCGTCAGTCACATCCGTGGGAAAAATAAAACACATTTCCGCAATATCGGGCTCTATAATACTGTCCTTGCCATCGAGGACCCGGAGGTCTTTGCACAAATGGAACAGCTTCTGGCTCCACTGGAGGAGCCTGCTCTCCGGCAGACCCTGCGCTGCTGGCTGGAGCACGACGGCAGTATTCAAGCAGTTGCCGAAGAACTGTTTCTCCACCGTAACACCGTAAATTATCGTATCCAAAAGATAAGAAGCCTTGTCTCCGTGGATACTGCAGTCCAGAAAACAAAACTTCTTCTCGCCTTTTATATGAGTGATGTCCGTCCTTATCTTTAAAATCTACGGCTTTGGACGGATCACCTCAAACGCCCCGTACAGATCCAGTGTTCCATACCCCCACTCTTCATTTGGAAACGCTCTTCCCGACCGGTTTGCTCCACGGATCAGATATTTCTGAACACCCACACTGTCCATATTGATATCATTCCCCTTGACGATCCCCCATTCTGCCAGTAGTATTGCGGCTCCTGCCGTAACCGCCGCTGCCGCACTGGAACCGTTCCGGTAACCGTAACGGGGTACGGCTTCTCCTGCAGGGATCGTCACATTGCCCTGTCTCGGCAGAGGACCAAAAATATTGACGCCGGGTGCCGCAATATCCGGTGTGATCTCTCCCCGCCGGTTATACCCCCGGCTTGCATCCGCCACCACGCTGCGGTTTGCTCCATCATAATCAGAAACAGAAATGATCTGGGAATTATTTGCCGGATCACATATGGTAATATTGGGATCCGGGCGCAGAAAATATGTCCCCTGCCGGATGAAATCCCGGATTGGAAGCCACATATCAAACTGCACCGAAATATCCGTCTCATTAAATACGCGAATGCGCCAGATTCCCTCCTCCGGTCCAAAAAAACGGATACGGACACATTCATCGCCACTTTCAAAGGACACCAGCAGATAATCAATATAAACCACGGTCTCCTCCAACAGAAACCGGATCACCTGACGTTCCCCCACTCTGGCATATGTTCTGCCGCTGTACTCGCCACCGGGAGAGATCAGCCCCACCGAGCAGAGACCGGGTGCCTTGCACCACAGCTCTGTGGTAAATCCATCTTCCCTGCTGTCCACCCGGAGCTCCACATCCGTCTCCTGCCTTGCTCCCAACTCCTCCTGATGAAAATGATGGGATGTATTTCCTTCATTGCCGCATGCCGCCACCACAATAAATCCCCGCAGATCCCCGTATGACTGTAAAACCTCTCCCAGTGCCCCGCCCCGGTAATGGCTCCCCAGACTTGTACCCATTCCAATACAGACTACCATAGGCTTTCTCCTGCGGTATGCAATTCTCGCCAGATAACGCACCCCCAGCATAATATCATTTTCCATATAACAGGACACATCCCCTGTAATCCCATAATATTTCCGGATATTTTCTTTGGCCTCCTTGCATTTGACCACCACCAGCTCTGCCAGAGGTGCAATTCCCGAAAACTCTCTCTCCACATCTTCATTGCCACATGCCACTCCCGCCATAAAGGTTCCATGTCCCTCGGTATCCCTGCTTGGTACGATATCAAAAGGATTCTCCGCCTGTAACGCACGGTTGATGGCTTCCCTTCCGTACTCTGTTCCATAGGAAAGCTCCTCCGGAAGATTTCCTTCCTGTCCGGAATCCGGGACATACGGTATGCTCTGATCCCAAATGGAATAGATCCGGCTGCTCCCATCCGCATTCAAAAAAGAGGGGTGCGTGTAATCAATCCCCTCTGGTGTGTGTTAAAATAAAAACTGTTGTTTGGCTGGGCTCTACGCTACGAGTATTTTCCTATACACCAAAAAAGGCAAAACCTGAGTCTTGCCTTTTTCATTTCATCCACTTATCTATTTGCGCTGCCAGCCCCGGATCACAACTGTGTAAATCCTTCTCCAGACCTTTGCAGAAGATACTGCTCCCCGTTTTACACCCCGGATCAGACGGGTACATTCCCGAATCTCTTCCTTCGTACCGCTCTCCCGGTCAAATCGCGCCTTCTCCAACTGTCGATAATACTTTTCAATCAATCCATCCTCCATCCCCTTCGGATAGATCTGTCCCAAAAGTCGGATATATTCCTGATCTGTCATCTGTCCCGGTCTGCCATAACCACAGCAGTGAAGCATCTGTTCCAGCTGACGGTTCATCTCCAGTAAATATGCACCTGCTCCATGACATTTTTTCAGGCGGCGTTTTCTGCGAAGCTGCTGGCTGTACCAGAGCAGCCAGATTACAAATACGACTGCCACAGCAATCGCAGTTTTTATGAGAACTGCCTTAAGTTCCGGGGAAATGGTGCTTGAATCCTTTATCTGATC
>JBNMJP010000234.1:0-3452 GCA_050873905.1 Jutongia sp.
ATCACACACATATGCACAGCACCCCTGTGATGGATATCCACTCACCTCAGGTGTTCTTCCATATCCCCATGCTCTACCATTTCTCCATCTCGCATCATTGACGAAATCTGAAATACTTGCAGCACTGCTCTTCGGTGCCCAGTCAATCTTCAATCCTGGTACTCCCTGAAAAACTGATACAACCATTGCAACTATCAATATGAATGCTTGCAGTTTTTTTCTTCTTTTTCTGCTCATACTGTTCACTCCTTTTCGTATAATAAACTTGTCACTTTCCTGCTTTTCTCTATATCATCTGCCCTCCTCGCTGTTTCCGTATACTTCACGAAAACCTATATTCTTTCTCACTATTAAATTTTCTAAATAGATTCTATCATGAGCTCTCCCCTGAAATCTTTCCGTTTTTTTCACGTTTTCCTTTTCTCCTCATATCCCATTTTTCTTTCTCCTCAACGCAAAAAACCGTGCAAACGCCGTATTTACAGGCATTTGCACGGTTTTTCATCATGTTTTCCACCGTATCATCATTCACAAAACATATATTTTTATAGAAATATTGCACAATTTTTCTTATAAAAATATGTCAATACTTCCCAATACATTCTATCTGTTTTATTTCTTCCGAATATGCACCTCCGGGATCGCCACACTATCATAGAGTACCCCCGGCTTTTGATCCGGTTGACCAGCCTCCTTCTCCTCCTTTGCCGCAGCTTCCTCCTCCGCTTCATGGGTATGGATCTCCGGAATCGCCAGATTTTCATAAGTCAGATCATAATTTTTCTTTCCATCGGTATTTTTCTTTTTTCCAAACATTTTCTCATTCCTCCATTAAATGACCCTTGCATCATCAGATAAAATTAATAAAAAATGTAATTACCAGACTGTTGATGAAATCCGCAAACAAGCTTCCCACCAGCGGGATCAGAAGATACGCTTTGACGGATGTGGTGTACTTTTCGCAGATTGCCTGCATGTTTGCCATGGCATTCGGCGTCGCTCCCATACCAAATCCGCAGGTTCCTGCTACCAGCACGGCGGCATCATAATCCCGCCCCATAATGTTAAATTCGATGAAATACGTAAATACGGCGATCAAAAGGACCTGAGCCGCAAGCAGAATAAACAGCGGCAGAGCCAGATCTGCTAGCTGCCACAGCTTCAGAGTGATCATGGCGATTCCAAGGAACAGGGAAAGGGAAATACCACCAAGGTCATTGATCTCACCCATATGGATCGTAAATTTGCCGGTATACTCTCCAATATTACGGAAAAGTGCCGCAGCGATCATGGCTCCAATATAGATTGGGAAGGTCATTCCTGTCCTGGTCAGGAAATAGGAAAAGATCGTACCGAGACCAATGGCAAGGATCAGCTGGAATACTGCCGCCGCGTACATATTGGTATGACGCTCATGCTTCTCCTCCTCCTCAACCAAAAGACTGTCATCCTCCGGAATGGCTGTTTCCAGAAGATTTTTCTTTTCGATCAGGCGTTTTCCCAGAGGCCCGCCGATCAGACTTCCACAGATCAGGCCGAAGGTTGCGGCTGCCGTGCAGATCGTCGTTGCTCCGTCAATATTAAAATCCTCGAGAACCGGGCCAAAGGCACCTGCCGTACCATGTCCCCCCACCATCGGGATCGAACCGGTACACATGCCGATCAGAGGGCTGAGTCCCAGCACCTTTGACATTCCTACAGCCACCAGATTCTGCGATACGATCAGCAGGATCACAAGTCCCAGAAATATCACCAGAGATTTTCCACCGCTTTTTAACACCTTAAGATTCGCCTGAAATCCCACCGAAGTAAAAAAGAATACCATGCAGACTTCCCTCAAAATATCATCAAAAGAAAACTCTGCAATGCCTGTCACATAACAGATACAGGTAAAAATTGCAAACAAAAGTCCTCCCACTACAGGAGCCGGAATACAAAACTGCTCCAGAAAATGAACCTTACTTTTCAGATATGCTCCCAGCATCAGAACAAGTACGGCTGCTGCCAGCGTCTGATACATGTCTAACTGAATTTCCATACGAATAACCAAACCTTTCCAAACATCTACGCAATGTAAGCCTTGTGCTCAAGACTGCAAAGCGATCTCTCCCGACCCCTTTTGACACAAACCCACAGCTTTTATGATTCCACCTCCGGCAGATCCACGCCTTCCAGCTTATAATATGCCTCCGCTCCCGGATGAAACGGAATCGTGATTCCTTTCACTGCATCCTGTGGAGTCAGCTGCAGATTGATGGATGTGGAATACTGAATATCCTTAATATGCTTAAACAGAGAAACCGTCAGCTTCTGTACTGTTTTTTCCGATAATGTATTGCTGGCAAGAAGCACCGACTGGACACTCAGCGTCTGAATATCCTCGGTCTGTCCGGAATAAGTCCCTGCCGGGATCACATAGTCATTGTAAAAGGAATATGCTTTTTTTAACTTCTGACGGCAGTTTTGCGGAATCTCCAAAAGCCGGATATCACATTCCTTTGTCAATTCTTCTATGACTGTAGTACAAATGCCGGCGGTACAAAAAAAGGCATCGATCTTCTTTTCTGCCAGCTGTTCTGCCGCATCCGTATAATCGAGATTTTTCGTATCCACCAGATTATCCGGTAAACCGCACATTTCCAGAATCTGTGCCGCATTGCGTCCAGTACCGGATTCTTCCTCGCCGACACTGATCGTCCTGCCCTCCAGATCATCTAAGGATGTAATGTCTGAATCCTTCCTGACAACGATCTGGCATGCCTCAGGATAAAGACTTGCTACCGCCTTGTAGCCACGGTATCTGCCGGAATGAAAAGTTCCCTTTCCGTAATAGGCATCCTCGATCAGATCTGCCTGTGCAATACCAAGCTCAATGTAATTGTCCGAAAGCAGACGTAAGTTTGCGGCAGATCCTGCGGTACTTTTGACTTTCCAGTGAATCTCCGGTTCATCCTTGGACGCCAGCTCGGTAAATGCATTGGCAAAGGGATAATACATTCCTCCTATGCCCGCCGCACCAAACCGGATCTTTTCCTGTCGGCTGCAGCCTGTTGTCATAAAAAGGCACAGACACATCAGAATGGATAATACTCTCTTCATATATGTGATAACTCCTCTCTCTGATTTACTTTGGTTCTACTGCATTAGGATAGATCTTCATCAGCTTTGCATCATCATAATGGGCATCGCACCATTGCTGCCATGATGCGTTGGCCGTGATCCCCCTGCTTCTCTCATCATAACGGATCAGTGCCATGCAGGACACAACGATATTGCAGCTCATAAACACCACCATTCCCCACACCAGACATTTGCCTGCCATGACCGGGATCATCCCGATTCCCTTTTCCACCTTGGGCAGAATAGCTTTAAACCAGACAACCGCCGCAATCCCCCAGAAAAAACAGTACAGCAGATTGATCCTGCCTCCCAGATTAAACGGGATCTTACTG
>JBNMJP010000235.1:0-3427 GCA_050873905.1 Jutongia sp.
ACGATCTGGAATGGTTTACAGACAAGTTTGATTACCGCAACGAGGACAAACCATGGAAAGACTCCAAGGATGCCCTGCCCCGCAGTATGAATAAAACGAACAGCATTCTGCCACAATAACATTTTTCTATGACATGAAAAATCCCAACTGTCTGCAAATGGCAGTTGGGATTTTTATATGGTAAAAAAACTACGCTCTATTCATATCTTTATTTAACAGTTCTTTAATTTCCCGCGCTCTGTTCTTGATACGATCATTGGCCTCTCTGGAGATCAGCACTCTGGAGATCCAGCGGCTGGATTCCTCATAACGTCCAATACGTCTGGCAAGTTCTGCCAGCAGATAACTAACAGTAATCTCATCCATGCCACACATTGGAAAAGACTCCTTAGAAAAAGCGGCCTCAAAACCGGTATATGCATTTTCCAAAAGTTCTTTCTCCTGACTCTGAAGATCCTGAATCTGTTCCTTCCGGTTTGGCATATCTTTCGGAAGGGATTCTGCCTTTCCCCTGCAGATCCATGCCATCTTAAGACAAGTGTATGCTCTTTCACTTTCTTTGGCTTTCTTGATGACAGTATTTAACAATGCAAGTTGATGTCGCTCAAGCGCATCATCATAAGTATAAATGTTTTCCGTAGCAGGCAGTCCCTTGAAATTAGCCGAAATATTCTCCCGGATCAGTCTTGCCTGTGCCGGCATCATAAATTTGAAGAACCGGTCCAGTGCAGCATACCCACAGTGCGGACAAGCAACAGCATCATATTTCAGACAGTCTACATACTGATACTTAGGACGCAGATCTGTATCCGCTGCCAGCAGCTTTACCTTGCCGGTACGAATCTTTTTAGAGTGAAACTCCTTATCACAAACCGGACATACATACGTCTTTTCAAAAAGAAAGTCTGCCTCGGTAACTGCCGCTGCTTTTCTTTTTCCTTCTTTTGTATCTTCTTTTTTGGAAGTATCCTCAAATACCTCCACCTTCTCCAATTTTCCCAGACCAAGCTTTTCAAGACCTGAAAAAATACCCTTCATGGTAACCCCTCCATTCTACCAATTATAGATCATTTATTCGGACGGTAAGAACTTTTCAATGATACAATACGGTTAAACACCAAATGATCCTTGGAAGAATCCTTCGAATCCACACAAAAATAACCATGACGAACAAACTGGAAACTCTCTGCCTTCTCCGCCTCTGCCAAAGCAGGCTCTACATAACAATGCTCCATAATGGTCAGAGAATTTGGATTTAAGTTTAAGCTTCCATCCTCGTTGTAAACACCCTTTTCTTCATCAATAATGTTCTCATACAGACGAACCTCTGCCTGCTGTGCTGTATCCGCACATACCCAGTGGATCGTTCCCTTTACCTTTCGTGCATTGAACCCGGAACCACTCTTTGTCTCCGGATCATACGTACAATGAACCTCCGTTACATTGCCTTCCTCATCTGTCACATAATCTGTACAGGTTACGAAGTATGCATTCATCAGACGAACCTCATTTCCCGGATAAAGACGGAAATATTTTCTCGGTGGCTCGATCATAAAGTCCTCCCGATCAATATACAGCTCTCTGCCAAATGGAACCTTTCTGGTACCCATTTCCTCATTTTCCTGATTATTGGAAACATCCAGATATTCAATCTCATTCTCCGGATAGTTTGTGATCACAAGTTTGATCGGGTCAAGCACTGCCATCATACGGGGACGCTTCAACTTCAGATCCTCACGAATACAGTATTCTAACATTGCATAGTCCACCGAGCTCTGGGACTTTGACACACCACAAAGCTCCATAAACTTACGGATAGACTCCGGCGTAAATCCACGGCGGCGCAGTGCAGCAATGGATACAAGACGCGGATCATCCCAGCCGTCAACAATATTTTCCTCTACCAGCTTTTTGATATAACGCTTTCCTGTCACAACATTGGTCAGATACAGCTTAGAAAACTCAATCTGCTTTGGTGGATTTTCAAACTCCAACTCTCTGACTACCCAGTCATACAGCGGACGGTGATCCTCAAACTCCAGTGTACAGATGGAATGACTGATTCCCTCAATGGCATCCTCGATCGGATGTGCAAAATCATACATTGGATAGATGCACCACTTGTCTCCTGTATTATGGTGATTCATATGAGCTACACGGTAAATGATCGGATCTCGCATATTAATATTTGGTGATGCCATATCGATCTTGGCTCTCAGTACCTTTTCGCCATCCTGGAATTCATCGTTTTTCATTCTCTCAAACAGATCCATGTTCTCCTCTACAGAACGCTCTCTGTATGGACTGTCCTTCCCCGGTTCCGTCAATGTTCCACGATACTCTCTGATCTCATCTGCTGTCAGATCGCAGACATAAGCCTTACCTTTTTTGATCAGCTTAATGGCACATTCATACATCTGATCAAAGTAATCAGAAGCATAATATACCTGTGCCGGATCCAGATCTCCGCAGATCCATTTTACATCCTCCATAATGGAATCAACAAATTCTGTCTTTTCCTTCATCGGATTGGTATCATCGAACCGAAGATGAAATGTTCCTTTATACTCCTCTGCCAGACCGGAATTTAACAAAATCGACTTGGCATGTCCGATATGCAGGTAGCCGTTCGGCTCCGGTGGAAATCTTGTAACCACCTTTTTGCAATGCCCCTCTTCGATGTCCTGATCAATGATATTCTCGATAAAATTGCGGGAAACCACCTCTGTCTCCTCTGTCACATTCTCTAATTCTTTACTCACTGTGTCTCCTCCTTTGGTGACAAAATACTCCTTACATCATACCACATTAAATGATTTTCGCAAAGATATTTTTTATGAACACATCCTTTACAAATGAATTCATCAAAAAAGGGGATTCCTTCCGGAAATCCCCTGCCTATTTGTAATTATTATTTAAAACGATGTCCCCCCAGACGGAAACGTGCTCCGGAAAGATATACACTAAAAAAGTGAAAACTATCAAAGTTCTTTTTATTTCCACGATACATAATATAATCCTGACCTGATAGGACATTCTTCGCCGCCTTAATACAATCCTTCCACTGGCTGTTCTTTGTTTTGCCGGCATCGTACTGTGCAAGACGCTTCTTTAATGCACCATTGCGAACCGGTGAGAACTGTCCCTTCTGATAAACCACTTTACGAATGGTATTTGGAAATGAATTGGATGATACACGATTCATAATAACAATTCCAACTGCGACCTTTCCCTGATAACTCTCTGCTCCAGCCTCGCAGTTTATAATGGATGCCATAAGACGAAGATCGGATTTTTTGTATGATTTCTTTGCAGACTTCTGAACTTTTGTATTTACCGCAGACTTTGTAGCTGTGGCACTTACCTGTGCAGCAACTGATACCGTATTTTTTGAAAAACCTAAAATTAACATTGCAAATAGTAAAAG
>JBNMJP010000236.1:0-3392 GCA_050873905.1 Jutongia sp.
ATTATCTGGAACAGCTTGTGATGGAAAGTAATTCCCTCAGCAGTCAGATGAGAGAGTATCTTTACGTCGAGATGAGCCATGGGGTGAAGGTAAGCAATCTTGCGGAAGAGGTGGCAAGGGAGCTGGGAGAAGATGAGGAGTTTTGCCGGGATATTGCTGTGGCAGGACTGTTACACGATATAGGAAAGCTTTGGGTATCAAAGCATATGGAGGCAGCGGGAAAGAGGGAGACCCTGACGATCGAGCGGATGAAGATCGTCCGGATGCATCCGACCCATAGCTGCGAAATGCTGAAACGGGAGGGGTATCCTGAACGGATCACGGAGGCAGTGTTTTATCATCATGAAAATGTGGATGGCACCGGGTATCCGGAAAATCTGCGGGGGCAGCAGATCCCGTGGATGGCAAGGATCCTGCGGATCTGTGACGTATATTGTGCACTGACCACAGACCGGAGCTACCGACGTGCCTTTGACCGCTCAGCGGCGATGGAGATCATGATCGACGAGGCAGAGGATTATGATATGAAGATCTTTCTGGCATTCCAGAGGGTTCTTCACAATGAAGCAGGGGAAAAGCTTCGGGCACTGTGTACGGTTATTTCCACATTACAGAAGGAGCATCTGCCGCTGTTTGTGAAAGAAGCAGAGAATTTATAGGAGATTTGTGAAATAAAAAGGATAAATTCCGGATACGGCTTTTGAATTTAAGAAAAATTAAGGCTAATTGTAACCGTGGCTTGCATGTTTCGGGGTTTCGGTGTATTATCTTATACGGTATGGTCTGTAAAGATCATCAGAGAATGTTTATAAAGTTACAAATATATCAAGCAATGGAGGATTATCATGGCAGAATCAATGAGAGGCTTAAAGCGTACCTGTCGCTGTGCCGAATTGAGTGAGAAAAATATCGGACAGGAGGTTACCGTGATGGGATGGGTGCAGAAGGCCCGTAACACCGGTGGCTTGATCTTTGTGGATCTCCGTGACCGCAGCGGACTTCTTCAGATCAATTTTCAGGAGGAAAAACTGGGACAGGAGCTATTTGATAAGGCATATAAGCTTCGCAGCGAGTTTGTAATTGCTGTTGTAGGTACTGTTGTGGCAAGAGAGGGTGGCATCAATAAGAACCTTCCTACCGGTGCGATCGAGGTAGTTGCGACACAGCTTCGTGTGCTTTCCGAGGCACAGACACCTCCATTTCCGATTGAGGAGGATATCAAGACAAAAGAAGACCTTCGTCTGAAATACCGTTATCTGGATCTTCGTCGTCCGGATCTTCAGAGAAACCTCATTATGAGAAGCAGGATTGCGACATTGACCAGACAGTTTCTGGCAGATGAGGGATTCCTGGAGATTGAGACACCGATGCTCAACAAGAGTACACCGGAGGGTGCAAGAGATTATCTGGTGCCAAGCCGTGTACATCCGGGATGTTTTTATGCACTGCCACAGTCACCACAGCTTTTTAAGCAGTTGTTGATGTGCTCCGGTTATGACCGTTATTTCCAGCTGGCAAGATGCTTCCGTGATGAGGATCTTCGTGCAGACAGACAGCCGGAATTTACACAGATCGATATGGAGCTTTCCTTCGTGGACGAGGACGACGTGATGGATGTCAACGAGCGTCTGCTTCAGAAGCTTTTCAAGGAGATCCTGGATATTGATATTGAACTGCCGATCCAGAGAATGACATGGCAGGAGGCAATGGACCGTTTCGGAAGCGACAAGCCGGACCTTCGTTTTGGCATGGAGCTTAACGATGTATCTGACGTTGTAAAGGGCTGCGGTTTTGGCGTATTTACCGGAGCTTTGGAAAACGGTGGTTCTGTCCGCGGTATTAACGCAAAGGGACAGGGCGGCATGCCTCGTAAGAAGATCGATGCGCTGGTGAAATTTGCAAAGGATTTCGGTGCAAAGGGTCTTGCTTATCTTTGTATCAACGAGGACGGCACATACAAGTCATCCTTTGCCAAGTTTATGACAGAGGACGAGTTACATGCGCCGGTAGAAAAGATGGATGGACAGCCGGGAGATCTTCTTCTCTTTGCGGCTGACAAAAATAAAGTCGTATATGATGTGTTAGGAAACCTTCGTCTGGAGCTGGCAAGACAGTTAGATCTTCTGGACAAGAATGAATATCGTTTCCTCTGGGTAACAGAATTCCCTCAGTTCGAGTATTCTGAGGAGGAGCAGCGTTATGTGGCAATGCATCATCCGTTCACCATGCCAATGGAGGAGGATCTGGAGCTTCTGGAGACAGAACCCGGAAAGGTACGTGCCCGCGCTTATGATATCGTATTGAACGGTACTGAGATCGGTGGAGGTTCCATCCGTATCCATCAGGATGATATTCAGGAGAGAATGTTTGAGGCACTTGGATTTACAAAGGAATCCGCATATGAGCAGTTTGGTTTCCTGATGAATGCATTCAAGTACGGAGTACCGCCTCATGCAGGACTGGCTTACGGACTGGATCGTCTTGTGATGTTGATGGCAAAGGAGGACAGTATCCGTGACGTGATCGCCTTCCCGAAGGTGAAGGATGCATCATGTCTGATGACCGAGGCTCCGTCCAGAGTAGATGAAAAGCAGTTAGAGGAGCTTTGTATTGGAATTACCGAGACAAATGACGAAGAATAGTTATCAGAAATGCATGGTATGGACTGAAAGGAATATCGGGATCAAGACGGTGCGCCTGCTGGTAAAGGCGATCACGGCGGTGACAGCAGTGATCTATATTGCATTTGCTTTGTGGCTTTTGGTGCAGAGGGATCAGAGAATCTTTCGTTTTCTGCTGATACCGGCGGCAGGCTTTGTGGCAGTGACGATCCTGCGAAAGCTGATCGCGGCGAAGCGTCCCTATGAAATATACGGATTCACCCCTCTTTTACAGAAGGATACCAAGGCAAATTCCTTTCCGAGCCGTCATGTGTTTTCAAATATGATCATAGCGGCAGCAGTTTTATATATTAACCTGCCTCTGGGGATATTTACAGCAGTATGCGGACTGATACTGGCAGTCTTGAGAGTCATTACGGGAGTTCATTTCCCGAAGGATGTGGCTGCCGGATGTCTGATCGCGGTGTTGCTTGGCTGGATCGGATTTTATATGGTCTGATATGATACAACAGGATTGATTTTTAGCAGAATTGGAGGATTATCATGGCAGAAATGTACAATCACCATACGGTGGAAAAGAAATGGCAGAAAATCTGGGAGGAGGAGAAAGCATTTAAGGTTTCCGAGGACTACAGCAAACCGAAGTTTTATGCATTGGTAGAATTCCCATATCCTTCCGGTCAGGGACTTCATGTGGGACATCCGAGACCATATACTGCTCTGGATATTGTTTCCCGTAAGAGAAGAATGCAGGGATATAATGTATTGTTC
>JBNMJP010000237.1:0-3385 GCA_050873905.1 Jutongia sp.
AGGTAAGTCAGACTGGTAAGCAGATCAATATTGGCTGGGGGAAGGTTAAAGGCGCAGATGGCTACAATGTCTATGTACAGTATTGTGGACAGAAGTTTAATGCAAAATCTTTGAACCAGGTTAAGAGTGGCAGCAAGGTGAAGATCGTTGTAAAGAAAGTCAATGGCAAGAAGCTGGATCTCAAAAAGAATTACAAAATCTATGTGGAAGCTTATAAACTTGTCAATGGTAACCAGGTAATTCTTGGAAAGACGATTACGGCACACATCGTTGGTCGTAAGAATCTGAAGCAAACCAATGTAAAGCAGGTTAAGATGAAGATGAGTTCTTATAGCCTGTCGGTTGGAAAGAAAGCAAAGATCAAGGCAAGTACGGTATTGGTAGATAAAACGAAGAAACCATTGTCCGATGCTCATGCCAAAGAACTTCGATATGCTTCTGGCAACAAAAAGATTGCAACCGTTTCAAAGACGGGACAGATTAAAGCAGTTACGAAGGGAACTTGTACAATCTATGTATATGCAAGAAACGGATATGCAAAGAGAGTCAAGGTAACAGTAAAATAGTCTGGATTCTAAAAAATTGTAAGCACATTTAACAGATACTATCGAAAAAGGAATGGATAGAATCTCAAATTCCTGTGTAAAGCAGGAGAAGAATTAAGAGGAACGTGTCAGGAACATGATTCCTCTTTTCTTTTTGGAAAAATTGGGGATGCTGTGTTCTGGTTGAATGAAAGAAGGGAGAAGAATACAGATGATGAGAGGCTTGAAACTACAGCAGGTTGGTACGGAAATTGACAAAAATCAAAAACTTGGGAGCTTTTCTTTTTGCCTGTTCTGACTTTACTTTTCCCGGTCCTCGTGGTAAAATGGGCGTTGACGAGCAGCACAGACAATCGCAGCTGCAGGTGCCGAAAGGCCGCAGGTGAGGAAAGTCCGGGCTTCACAGGGCAGGATGCCGGATAACGTCCGGTGGAGGTGACTCCCAGGCCAGTGCAACAGAAAAGAACCGCCAGCTTTGGCTGGTAAGGGTGAAAAGGCGAGGTAAGAGCTCACCGCGTCTCCGGTAACGGAGATGGCTGTGTAAACCCCATCCGAAGCAAGACCGAACAGGGACCATACGGCGGCCCGCCGTGTTCCGGGTAGGTTGCTTGAGACTGCCGGTAACGGCAGCCCTAGATAGATGATTGTCTGATACAGAACCCGGCTTACAGTGCTGCTCCTTATTGATTGATAAAGAAAACGGAGAGATAAAGATATGGCACTGACACCAATGATGCAAAAGTATCTGAAGACGAAGGAGGAATACAAGGATTGTATTCTTTTTTATCGTTTAGGGGACTTTTATGAGATGTTTTTTGACGATGCAAAGATCGTATCCAAGGAGCTGGAGCTGACACTGACCGGCAAGAGCTGTGGACTGGAGGAGCGCGCACCTATGTGTGGCGTTCCTTTTCATGCTGTGGACAGTTATCTGGATAAACTGATCAGCAGAGGCTATAAGGTAGCCATCTGTGAGCAGGTGGAGGATCCGAAGCTTGCCAAGGGACTGGTGAAGCGGGAGGTAGTCCGTGTAGCCACTCCGGGAACCAATCTCAACATGCAGGCGTTGGATGAGAGCCGTAACAATTATCTTCTCTGTGTAGTATATACGACCAATGCCTACGGTGTATCTTATGTAGACGTTACCACGGGAGATTATTATGTGACAGAGTTTGATTCGGAAAACAAGCTTCTGGATGAGATTGGCAAGACTATGCCCTCGGAGATCATCTGCAACGATTCTTTTCTGGTGTCGGGAGTCGATCTGGAGGATCTGAGAGGACGTCTGAAGATTGTAGTATCTGCCATTGACCCATGGCACTTTGATGAGGACCGCTGTGTGGACAGCCTTTGCCGCCATTTTCATGTGGGTTCTCTGGACGGACTTGGTCTTGCGGACTATTCCATTGGCGTGACCGCAGCGGGAGCGATCATGCAGTATCTGGAGGAGACACAGAAGATTTCTCTGGATCATATTACGACGATCAAGCCATATGTGCCAAACAGCTATATGCTGTTAGACAGAGCCACCAGAAGAAATCTGGAGCTTTGTGAGACTATGCGGGAAAAGGCCAAGAGAGGCTCTCTTTTCTGGGTGCTGGATAAGACCAAGACGGCTATGGGAGCAAGAAAGCTGCGTAATTCCATTGAGCAGCCGCTTTTGGATAAGGATCAGATCAACCGTCGTCTGGATGCCATAGAAACGTTAAATAATAATGCGATTTCCAGAGAGGAGCTTAGAGAGTATTTGTCTCCGATCTATGATCTGGAGCGTCTGATCAGCAAGATCAGTTACCGCAGTGCCAATCCGAAGGACCTGCTGGCATTCCGCCAGTCTCTTGCCATGCTGCCGTCGATCAAATATCTCCTGAACAGCTTTGGGGGAGACAAGCTGCTTGCTTCCTACGGCAATGACCTGGATGACATGGCGGATATCTGTAGTCTCATCACGGATTCCATTGATGAGGATGCACCTCTTACGGTTCGTGAGGGCGGTATGATCAAGGACGGTTACAACGAGGAGATTGATAAGCTTCGTTCGGCAAAGACCGATGGTAAGAAATGGCTTGCCGGGCTTCTGGAGGAGGAAAAGGAAAAAACAGGGATTAAAAACTTAAAGATTAAGTTTAATAAAGTATTTGGCTATTATCTGGAAGTAACCAATTCCTTTAAGGATCTGGTGCCGGAGGACTGGATGCGGAAGCAGACCCTTGCCAATGCAGAGAGATATACCACGCCGAAGTTAAAGGAGCTGGAGGATACGATCCTTGGGGCGGAGGACAAGCTTTATACGTTGGAATATAATGTGTTCTGTGAGGTCCGCGATACCATTTACGGTGAGATCGGCAGGATCCAGAAGGCAGCCAAGATCATTGCCGGTGTGGATATGTTAGCTTCTTTGGCTGTGGTTGCAGAACAGAACAATTACGTGCGCCCGGAAATCCGCAAAAAAGGTGTCATTGATATTAAAAACGGCAGACATCCTGTTGTGGAAAAAATGATCAAAAACGATATGTTTGTGGCAAATGACACATATCTGGACAATGACAAGCACAGGATCAGTATTATTACCGGACCGAATATGGCAGGAAAATCTACATATATGCGTCAGACGGCACTGATCGTGCTGATGGCACAGATTGGTTCCTTTGTTCCGGCGGACAAAGCAGTGATCGGTATTGTGGACCGTATCTTTACCAGAGTCGGTGCCTCCGATGATCTGGCGAGCGGACAGAGTACCTTTATGGTAGAAATGACAGAAGTTGCCAATATTCTCCGGAATGCCACCAAGGACAGCCTGATCATTCTGGACGAGATCGGCCGTGGAACCAGTACTTTTG
>JBNMJP010000238.1:0-3331 GCA_050873905.1 Jutongia sp.
GTTATAATGTGTTATCAGATTTTTTTGCCCTTGTATTTGCCCTAATCAGAGTTCGTAAACACTGGTGGGACGATATAACACAAGGGAAAGCTCACCTGCGATAAATCCAGTGTTTTCAATGGTTTGCAGAAAATTTAATAACAAAATATAACAGTTATTAAATTTCTTAAAACAGGTGAAATCTCAATCGGGATTTGTATAGGAGACAAGGAGAGGATATTTTATGATCATACAGACAGGAATGCGGACGGACATCCCGGCATTTTATTCCGAATGGCTTGTAAACAGAATAAAGGAAGGTTATGTGCTGGTCCGTAATCCTTATAATCCGGTTCAGGTGACGAAGTATCGTCTGTCTCCGGATGTCGTGGATCTGATGGCATTCTGTACGAAGAATCCGGCACCGATGTTCAAATACATGGATATATTGAAGCCATATGGACAATACTGGTTCGTGACGATCACGCCATACGGAAAGGACATTGAGCCAAATGTTCCGGATAAAGATAAGGTGATGAAGGATTTTAAGCGGTTATCGGATATGGTAGGAGTTGACAGTATCGGGTGGCGTTATGATCCCATACTGACGGACAGGATCCATACGGCACAGTGGCATATCACAGAGTTTGAAAAAATGGCATCCAATTTATCCGGATATACGAAAACCTGCGTGATCAGTTTTCTCGATATTTATAAAAAAATAGAACGTAATTTTCCGGAGGCAGGAACGGTTACGAAAAAGGAACGCCTTTGGATCGGAAAAGAATTTATCCGGATTGCAGACGGATACGGGCTGACAATCCGGCCATGTGCAGAAGGAAATGAACTGGCCGCCTATGGAGCGGATTGCTCTGGCTGCATGACGGTGGACACCTTTGAAATGGCACTGCATACGCATCTGAATATCCCAAAACAGAAAGTGAACCAGAGGAACGGATCCTGCGCCTGCTTTATGGGAGTGGATATTGGAGCATACGATACCTGCGGTCATTTGTGCCGGTATTGTTATGCCAATGCCAATGTGGATCTGGTTCGGGAGAACATGAAAAGACATGATCCGAAGTCACCGTTTTTGCTGGGGCGAAGCATGCCGGAAGATGTTATACATGAAGCAAAACAGAAAAGCTGGATCGATGGACAGATGACATTGGATCAGTATCTGGAGGAATCTGTCTGAGGAAGCATCAACGGGAAGTATCAACGGAATGGGATCTCAAGAGACCGCTCATAAAAAGTGCAAATACACAAAAAATAGTAATGGCTATTGAAGTGAAAATGATATAGTGGTAAAATATCATTACCAAATTTCGTGCCAGGCACAAAAATGAGGAGCGATTTTATGGAGATTAAGAGAGATTTGTACCTTGAACAATTAAAGATAAGAAAAGATAATGGAATGATAAAGATTGTTACGGGAATCAGGAGATGTGGCAAATCATTTCTGCTATTTGTGCTGTTTAAGAAATATTTATTGGAGAGTGGTGTAGATCATGAACATATTATTGAGATTGCTTTAGATGGTATTGAAAATGAGGAGTTGAGAGATCCTAAAAAATGTTACCAGTATATTAAAGACGCCATGAAAGACGAACAGAAGTATTATCTGTTATTAGATGAAGTACAGTTTATGCCGCGTTTTGAGGAAGTGTTGAACAGTTTGCTGCGTATTGGCAATATTGATGTATATGTAACCGGCAGTAATTCCAAATTTTTATCCAGCGATATTGTAACTGAATTTAGAGGCAGAGGAGATGAGATAAGGATTTATCCATTGTCTTTTGCAGAATTCTATGCAGTTTTTGATGGAGATTTTGATGATGCCTGGGAGGAGTATATGATATATGGCGGCTTGCCACAAGTGGTAAAATTCTCTGTGGAACGCCAAAAAGCAGAGTATCTTAAGAATATTTTTACCAATGTTTATATCAAGGATGTGGTAGAGCGAAACAGGATTCAGAATGTTGATGAAATTAATACTTTGGTAGATATTCTTGCATCTGCCATAGGAGCTCCAACCAATCCGACTAAGATATCAAATACTTTTAAAAGTGAACGAGGTATCAATTACAGCAATAAAACCATATCCAACCATATAGATTATCTTGCAGAAGCATTTTTGATTTCTAAGGCGGAACGGTATGATATTAAAGGCAGAAAATATGTGGGGGCGAATCGGAAATATTATTTTTCAGATATAGGACTTAGAAATGCCAGATTGAATTTCAGACAGCAGGAGCCTACTCACATTATGGAGAATATCGTATATAATGAGCTGCTTATCCGGGGTTATAATGTGGATGTTGGTATTGTGGATGTATTTGCAAAGAGCAGTGAAGGAAAGAAAGTTCATAAGCAGTTAGAGGTTGATTTTGTAGTGAATCAGGGCAGTCAGAGATATTATATTCAGGTGGCTTATGATATGACTTCTGAGGAAAAGCAGACACAGGAGCTTAACTCGTTGAGAAATATTCCGGATTCATTTAAGAAGCTTGTTATCGTAAATGGAACAAAAAAGCCATGGAGAAATGAGGAAGGATTTGTGATCATGGGAATGAAATATTTTCTGCTCAATGCAGATAGTTTGGAGTTTTAATAACAGTTATATTTTTGCGATGTTTGGTCTGGCAGAGACGCCGGAGCTGGATACTGAAATGATGAAGCGGGAAATCCGCGAGATAACAAAGCTTATGCTGCAGATAGATATTTCAGAAGAAAATACGGAAGGAGAATAAAAATGTCATTAAAATATACGATCATAAAAAGATTATTTCATATTATTCCAATGCAGAAGGTAATGGCAAAGCCGTATGATGAACTCTTGAAAACATTTCATACAGCAGAGGCAAAGCCTTCTATACCGCCATTAAAGGATCGGAATTTACATTCCGGACGCATACGGTAGAAGACTTTCCGGTATTGGAGATCTCTCATAAAAAGAAATCCGATCATCTGTGTATTTATGTGGCCGGCGGAGGAATGCTGAAATATCCGAAACCATCCCAGGCAAAGGAACTGGTACCATTGGCAAGGGCTACGGGAAGAAATATGCTGCTGCCGTATTTTCCGCTTGCACCGGATCATGATCTGATTGATGCACTGAATATGTTATATACGACTTATAAAATGGCTCTGGAGCATTATCCGGCAGAGAATATTGCATTTCTAGGAGGTTCCTCCGGGGCAGCTATGGTTCTTTGGCTGATGTCATTTATCAATCAACAGGGGGAGGGCGTTCCGATGCCGGGCAAGCTTGCTCTCAGTTCTCCGGGCTCCGCTTTGACCGACGAAGAAAGAAAAAGGGCAGAGGAGCTTAATAGGACAGATTTAATCA
>JBNMJP010000239.1:0-3303 GCA_050873905.1 Jutongia sp.
ACAGCGTAGAAAGGGGCAATGACAATGAATCTGACTTACGAACAGAACGGGGATTATCTGATCCCAACATTACAGGCGGACATCCAGCCGGAGGAAGCAGTAACGAAATTCGGGATGATGAGGGAGAACTTTCTGAAGGAGAACCACAGGGGCGTGTACTCAGCGTTTCTTCTGAAGGGCAAACTGAAAGAGCATCTGCTGACCATACAGAAGCAGGCAGAGGAGCGGATGGAGCAGTTGACATCACAGATGGCAGCAAACGAGGGAGTGACCGAACAGCTCAAAGCAGCCGATCAGATGCTCTGGGTAGCGAAAATGAACAGCATCCAGAACCGGGCGGAAGAGATCGTGAGGGACGAACTGATTTACCGTCTGTAGAAGATACACCTTTACAGGGAGAAGCACCGGAACCGGTCTTTACACAATTAAGCCTGTTTCCTTCTTTTGAGGAACAGGTCGGAACAGTCGCAGCAGCGGAAGCTGGTATGAAATATACCATGCCCGCTGCTTTTTCTTTACCGCAGGCGGAACTGGACACCATTTTAAGAAGTGGTGGGGGAAAGCAGCACAGCAGGAAGCGTATCTATGCCAAATATACCGAGGGCAGGGATGCAGAGGGCATGGCAGAGTTTCTGAAAAATGAATACGGACAGACCGGGAAAGGCTTTGAAATTGGTGGTCATCCGGTATCGGTATGGTTTGATGAACATGGCATGAGTGTTGGTTATGGAACGCAGGCAAAGGAAACATCGATTGCAACCATGAACTGGGAGGATGTGGAAAGCCATATCCGCTCTATGGTGGAAAACGGAACGTATATGAGTGCCAGCGAAGCCTTTCTTGTGGATACGCAGGAGAGAAAACGGGTAGCAAATCAGATATTTTTCTTTCTGCGTGACGGGATGGATGAAGCACCGGAAGAAATTGGAATCAAGGCAGGCAATTATCCGGACAGTGAAGAAACACTTATGAAGCTGCTTTCTGATCATGAAGGCAGAGAAAAAATCAGGGCAATTATCGAAGATGCGGGGGAGCGTCTTGCATCCGGGGAAGCAACATTAAGATGGCGTCATGTGAAGTCGCCGGAGTATCTTTTGTCAGAGATTGCAGACCTTGACAGGGAAAAACTGGAGTTCCCGCTGCCGGATACACTGGAGATAAAGCAGGAGGATTTCATCACACAGGATGAGATTGACTATGCCCTTAGAAGGGGAAGTGGATATTCCAACGGAGCGTTCCGTATTTATGATTATTTCACAGAGGGGCATGACAAAAAGGAAAACGTAGCATTTCTGAAAAATGAATATGGGATTGGCGGAGGTTCCGGTGGTCTGCCGGGGAATGATGATTCCCATCATGACCATGACGGCAAGGGTATCCGTCTGGAAAAAGGCAGTTATGGCAATCCGTATGCAAAAGTGCTTCTAAACTGGAATGTTGTGGAGAAAAGACTGCGGGAACTGATTACCGAGGACAAATATCTTTCCGCAGAGGGGAAAGTAAAATATCGGGAATATAAAGAAGAACAGGCAAGGGCAGCAAGACAGCGGGAACTTGACAGGCTTGAGCATGGTGTGCGGCTAAACTGTAAAAATGCAATAGAAAGTACCATTGCAGAGAAATTTGACGGTTTTATACTTCCGAGAAATACGGCAGATGCAATCGTCAATGAATATGGTATGGAGTGTGTGGAATTTGTCCTTGCCAATACGATCCGGCATTTTGATTATGACGGGCGTTTTTCTCCGAACAACAAGGAATGGGCAAAAGGTATTGTTGCAGAGAATGAGTGGCAGAACAATGACCTGCTTTTAAGCACACATCCGGCAGTATTGGACGGTTTTGCCAATCAGGCGAGAAGATATATCAATGTGCTGCGTGAAAAGCAAAGGGAAGCGGAAAGTGCCGTAGAGAAATCCGTACAGGAACAGAATGAAAATACCACGGATGGGCAGGGATTGGAATGGCACATTATCCATGAGGCAGATGATGAAAATGGCAAGCCAACGGAGTGGAGTACAACCATTGCAGAAGGTCAGTTTATCTGGATAGATAAGGAAGAAAATGGCTATTCCATTTATGATACAGCAGATACGGGCAGCAATCCGCTTGAAACTTTTGAAACACTGGATCAGGCAAAGGAATGGGTTGAGGAACTGGTTGAAAGCGGAAAGGAAATGGAAGATGAACTTTCCCAGAACGCAGGACAGACCTTAGAGATCGCACAGGTATCGGACATCCATGAATTACAGGATGGTGACTGGGTAGCACTGGATTCCGGTTATACAGTGGATATTTTAAGCAATCAGGAACTTCATTTTAATTCTGATGCGGTGGATTTGATTGGATATGATACTTCCGATGGCGAAGAAATGCGCTTCAAGGCAGACGATATTACAGAGATCCATCGAAATAATGAACTGATAGCACAGTTGCCGGATGAACTGGATTCCATTGACACACAGGCTGCCCGTGAGAAACTGGAGAATGGAGAAGCAGACCGACAGACGGAGGAAATGCTTTCACAGGTGCTTACCGGGGAATGGGAGCCGGTTACACTTCCCTCACAGGAAGAAAATAAACCTATACCGGATAAAAAGAATGCTGTCAATTTTCATATCAGTAATGATGTCCTTGGTGTGGGGACACCAAAAGAAAAATTCCGCAGAAATGTGGAAACCATTAAGCTGTTGGAGCAGATCGAGGGCGAACACCGATATGCCACACCGCAGGAACAGGAGATTTTATCACAGTATGTTGGCTGGGGCGGACTTGCCGATGCCTTTGATGAAAGCAAGACGAACTGGACAGCAGAGTACCAGGAATTAAAAAATCTGCTGTCACCGGAAGAATACCGCATGGCAAGGGAAAGCACCTTAAATGCACATTACACCAGTCCTGCCATTATCCGCAGTATGTATGATGCCATTGAAAAAATGGGATTTACCAAAGGCAATATCCTGGAACCTTCGATGGGGATCGGCAATTTCTTTGGGATGATGCCGGAGTCCATGAAAAAAAGCAGGCTGTATGGCGTGGAGCTGGACGGTATCACGGGACGTATTGCAAAGCAGCTTTATCCGCAGGCAGATGTGCAGATCAAAGGCTTTGAAAAGACCGACTATCCGAATGATTTCTTTGATATTGCTATCGGAAATGTGCCTTTTGGACAGTACAAGGTGGCAGACCGGGCATACGATAAAAATAATTTCCTGATCCACGATTATTTCTTCGCAAAGACTCTGGATAAGGTGCGTCCCGGTGGTGTGGTAGCTTTTATCACAAGCAAGGGAACGATGGACA
>JBNMJP010000240.1:0-3289 GCA_050873905.1 Jutongia sp.
GTAAGAAGGAGCTTAAGGCAAAGAGAAAGAAAATGGCATATCCTTCCATCTCTTATGAGATCGGCGCACAGATTCAGGAAAAGACAGGTCAGGAAGTGCGTATCACGGTTCCGGGTCATATGCAGCGAGGAGGAGAGCCATGTCCTTATGACCGTGTTCTTTCCACACGTCTCGGTGCAGCGGCAGCCCAGCTGATCATGAAGGAGAAGTATGGTTATATGGTAGGTATGGTAAATGGAGAGACTGTACCGGTACCACTTTCTGAGGTGGCAGGCAAGTTGAAAATGGTAGATCCAAAGGCTTCCATTATTCAGGAGATTAAAGAAATGGGTATTTGCTTTGGAGACTAGATAGGAGACAGTTATGTCATATACGGCATTATATCGGAAGTTCCGGCCATCAGGGTTTGATGAGGTCAAGGGACAGGATCAGATTGTGACCACACTGCGGAATCAGATCAAGACAGAGAGGATTGGTCATGCGTATTTGTTTTGCGGTACCCGTGGAACCGGTAAGACATCGGTGGCAAAGATCATGGCGAAGGCGGTGAACTGTGAATCACCGGTAGACGGCAGTCCATGTAACCAGTGTGCCATGTGTCAGAAGATCAACAGCCAGACATCCATGAATGTCATTGAGATCGATGCGGCATCCAACAATGGTGTGGGAAACATTCGTGATATTATTGATGAGGTGCAGTATTCTCCCACGGAGGGACGTTATAAGGTTTATATTATTGATGAGGTACACATGCTTTCCACTGGAGCGTTTAATGCTCTTTTGAAAACACTGGAGGAGCCGCCGGAATATGTGATCTTTATTCTGGCGACAACGGAAGTGCATAAGATTCCTATCACGATCCTGTCCAGGTGTCAGAGGTATAATTTTAAACGAATTACCATAGATACCATACAGGCGAGATTAAGAGAACTGGTGGACAAAGAACAGCTGGAGGTTGAGGATAAGGCACTTCGTTATATTGCAAAAACAGCCGATGGCTCCCTGCGAGATGCACTGAGTCTGTTGGATCAGTGTATTGCCTTTTATCTGGGACAGGCATTAACCTATGATAAGGCACTGGAAGTATTGGGAGCTGTGGACACTGCGGTGTACAGCCGTATGTTTCGTTATGTGGCAGACTGCAATGCTGTGGGATGTCTGGAGCTTGTGGAAGAAATGATGGTAAGCGGCAGGGATCTGACACAGTTTATTAATGAATTTATCTGGTATATAAGAAACCTTCTGCTGATCGGAAGCTCGGAGCAGGGAAGTGAGCTGGTGGATGTTTCCAGTGAACAGCTTGTGAATCTGCAGGAAGAAAGTACGATGCTGTCTCAGGAGGCCATGATCCGGTATATACGAATATTGTCGGAACTATCGAACCAGATCCGTTATGCAGTACAAAAAAGGATTCTCATCGAGGTTGCATTGATCAAGCTTTGCAAACCGCAGATGGATCATGAGCAGGATCTGACAACGATCCTGAAACGGCTGGAGGTAGTGGAGAAGCAGCTGGAAAACGGAGTACCTGTAGCAGCTCCGGCAACATCAACGGCAGCTGTGGCGCAGGCGGCACCGGCAGAGGAAAAGCCAAAGATCTGTCCAAAAGCATTGCCGGAGGATATACAGGCACTGCTTAAGATCTGGCCTCAGGTCTGCAGTCAGTGTGGACCGGTGGAAAGACTGGCGCTGCAAAATGCCAAAAGAACGTTAGGGGAAAACGGAGCACTGGTGCTTCAGTTTTCAGATCCGACGGATGGCGGAATATTCCAGCAGGATGACGGAAAACGTCTGGAGGAGCTGGATACCATTATTCAAAACGTTCTTGGAAAACAGGTGGAGCTTCAGATACGGGTTGTTTCCGAGAAGGTTCAGGAGCAATACGAGGATATTGGAAATATTGTTCATTTTGATGGAATAGAAATTATTGATGATTAGAAAGGTAGGAAATAAAAATGGCTAAGAGAGGTGGATTTCCGGGAGGAATGCCGGGAAATATGAATAATCTGATGAAGCAGGCGCAGAGAATGCAGCGTCAGATGGAAGAGAAGACAAAGGAGCTGGAGGAGAAGGAATTCGAGGCATCTGCAGGCGGCGGTGTCGTTACGGTAAAGGTTTCCGGTAAAAAAGAGGTTTTATCCGTAAAGCTTTCAGAAGAGGTCGTGGATCCGGATGATATTGAGACACTGGAGGATCTGATTGTTGCCGCAACCAATGAGGCACTTCGTAAGATGGAAGAGGAAAATGCACAGGTAATGCAGCAGCTGACCGGCGGTCTTGGCGGCATGGGTGGCGGATTATTCTAATACCACAAAAATCATACCGAAGGGAAAGTGACCAAAATGGATGTATACAGCAGTCAGATCACTGCTCTGGTGGAACAATTATCCAGATTGCCGGGGATTGGTGCAAAATCAGCACAAAGGCTGGCGTTTCATATACTGAATATGCCGGAGGATCAGGTGATGAGTTTATCCCAGGCTATGACCAATGCCAAAAAAAATGTGCATTACTGTAAAGAATGCTGTACGTATACGGATCAGGAGCTTTGTCCGATCTGTGCCAGTGAGAAAAGAAATCATCGTGTTATTATGGTGGTAGAAAATCCGAGAGATCTGGTGGCA
This sequence comes from Jutongia sp., assembly GCA_050873905.1. Lineage (GTDB taxonomy): Bacteria > Bacillota > Clostridia > Lachnospirales > Lachnospiraceae > Jutongia. Next base: position 2,625 of record JBNMJP010000240.1, read on the forward strand.
TATGAGAAGACTGGGAAATATGACGGGGTGTATCATGTGCTTCATGGAGCGATTTCTCCGATGCTTGGAATTGGGCCGGCAGATATCCGGCTGCGGGAGCTGATGGTTCGTCTCCAGCAGGATGTGGATGAAGTTATTGTGGCAACGAACAAAAATCTTGAGGGAGATGCTACGGCTACTTATATCAGTAAACTGGTGAAACCCACAGGGATCAAGGTAAGCCGGATCGCCAGTGGAGTTCCGGTTGGCGGAGACTTAGAATATATCGATGAAGTGACGCTCCTGCGGGCTTTGGAGGGTAGAACAGACATGTAGTGTCCGGAGAATGCCCTGGGAAATGAAAGTGGCAAGCTCAGCAACGGTCAGGAGCTTTGTGGTTTGCAGGGTAAGGTGGTTATTCGTGCTGGAATGGTTGACAATTCCGGTGATATGGATGTCGCCGGCGGCAGGAAGTTTATGGCTGACACCGATGCCGGGACGCAGACTTCCGGATCCCAGTGTCACAAAGCCGATGTGTTCCGGTATGCCAAGGGAGGCATCGATCGCAACAATAAAAGGATTGGAATAACGGTTGTATATGGAGGACAGTGTGTCCGATAGATTGCCTGCATGAACGGTATGACGGAGGCTTCCATATACAGCCGTTTTTTTGGTACAGTGGGAAA
>JBNMJP010000241.1:0-3276 GCA_050873905.1 Jutongia sp.
ATGCCGGAATGTCCTATGCACTGAGCCAGATCATAGATCTGCTGGTCGGTGACATTGACGGGATCCATCTGTACACCATGAATAATCCGCTGGTAGCGCGCAGGATCTGTGATGGGATTCGGAATATTATTTAAGTTTTGAACAATATAAAAAATATAAATTGATTGAATACATATACAAAAGATGATATAATTTGCATATACTATATGCGGAGGTGATTGATATGTTGACATTACAAGAAACAATAAGACCATCGGCTGATTTGCGAAATCATTATTCCGAAATATCAAAACTGTGTAAGGAAAATAAAGAAGCAGTGATTATTACTGTAAATGGCAGAGGCGATACAGTTGCACTTTCCTATGAAGAATATAAAAATATGAAAGCAAGAATAGAACTATTAGAAGTATTAGCCGAAGCAGAAGATGATGTTAAAAATGGCAGAGTTGCTCTGATAACGGAAACATTTGATGATTTGAGAAAAATGCTTCAGGAGGGGTGACTATGAAGTATACGGTAATAAGGACTGATACAGCCGATGCAGGAATCAGAAAAATAATCTTGTATATTGCTCAGAATTTTGGAAATACAGTAGCGCTTGAGAAACTTGATGAGATTGAAAAACGAATTCTTGAATTAGGAGATGATCCATACATTGGAACCGAGCCAAGATATCTTATTCTTAAGAGACAGGGGTATAAAGTGCTTATTTTAGAAAAAGACTTAGTATTTTATAAAATTGATGAGGAAAATAAGCGGGTGATTGTATATGCTGTCATAGATCAACGTCAGGATTATTTGAATATTATTCGTGGTTTGTAGGGAAGTAAAGATAAGTAGTCACAACCCCTTAGTATTACTTGGAATGAAAACTCTGTGAAGCCTGTAAAATCAAGGCTTCACAATTTTTTTACAGATTTTAGCACTCGACACTTGACTTGGCTAACAAAAGGTGCTATATTGTAGTCAATCTGAGAGAGAACCATATCAGGGATATATTGGAAGAGACCTGTATATCCTAAGAAAAGGGACATTTCAGAGAGGTGAGTGTAAATAGAGAAAGAGTAGAACCTGCGGCGAAATCCGCAGGTTTTTGAGAAAGGCAAGGTGATTTCAATGAACATCAGTAAATTTACGACGAAGTCACAGGAAGTAGTACAGGAATGTGAGAAGGTTGCCATGGATTACGGTCATCAGGAGATGGGCGAGGATCATCTGCTGGCGGCAATGCTGCGGGTAGAGGGAAGCCTGATTCCGAAGCTCATTGAAAAGATGGGAATAGATGTGGATGTATTCCAGGCACAGGTAGATGGCGTGCTGGCAAAACGTCCAAAGGTAAGCGGCGGAGATATGCGTATTGACCGCTATCTGAATGAGGCGTTGATATATGCCGAGGACGAGGCAAAGCGGATGGGGGATGAATATGTATCCGTGGAGCATCTGTTCTTAAGTATGCTGGAACATCCAAGCCGTGAGATCAAAGCATTGATGAAGCAGTGCCAGATCACCAGAGAGCGTTTTTTGCAGGCATTGTCCCAGGTGCGGGGCAACCAGCGTGTTACCAGTGATAATCCGGAAGCTACCTATGATGCACTGGAAAAATACGGCTATGATCTGGTGGAGAGAGCCAGAGAGGGCAAGATTGATCCGGTGATCGGCAGGGACAATGAGATCCGTCATATTATCCGGATCCTGTCCAGAAAGTCCAAGAATAATCCGGTGCTGATCGGTGAGCCCGGCGTTGGTAAGACGGCTGCTGTAGAAGGATTGGCACAGCGTATTGTGAAGGGAGATGTGCCGGAGGGCTTAAAGGACAAAAAAATCTTTGCACTGGATATGGGTTCTCTGGTTGCCGGAGCAAAGTACCGTGGTGAGTTCGAGGAGCGTTTGAAGGCATTGCTGGAGGAGGTCAAGAAGAGTGAAGGACAGATCATTCTCTTTATTGATGAGCTGCATACCATTGTAGGAGCCGGTAAAACAGAGGGTTCTATGGATGCCGGCAATATGTTAAAGCCAATGCTTGCCAGAGGTGAGCTTCACTGTATCGGTGCCACCACACTGGATGAGTACCGTCAGTATATTGAGAAGGATGCGGCACTGGAACGTCGTTTCCAGCCGGTTATGGTGTCAGAGCCAACGGTGGAGGATACCATTTCTATTCTCCGTGGTATCAAGGAGCGCTATGAGGTATTCCATGGTGTAAAGATCACAGACAGCTCTCTGGTAGCGGCGGCAACACTTTCCAACCGTTATATTTCCGACCGTTTCCTGCCGGACAAGGCAATCGATCTGGTGGATGAGGCATGCGCTATGATCAAGACAGAGCTTGACAGTATGCCGGCGGAGTTAGATGAGCTGAACCGTCAGATCATGCAGCTTCGTATTGAGGAGCAGGCGTTAAAGAAAGAGACGGATCATTTGTCTCAGGAACGTCTGGAGGCACTGCAGAAGGAGCTGGCAGAGCTTCAGGAGAAGTTTGAGCATCAGAAGGCACAGTGGGAAAGCGAAAAGGCCGAGGTGGATAAGGTCAGCAAGATCAAGGAGGAGAGAGATTCTCTTCGCAATGAGATGGAGCAGGCGCAGGCAAGAGGCGATTATACCAAGGCTGCGGAGATTCAGTATGGCAGGCTGCCGGAGCTGGAAAGACAGCTTGAGGAGGCTGAAGAGAAGGCGAAACAGAGAGGAGACTCCATGGTGCAGGAGGCTGTGACCGAGGAAGAGATTGCCAAGATCATTTCCCGCTGGACCGGTATTCCGATTGCAAAGCTGACCGAGGGGGAACGTGAGAAAACACTTCATCTCGCTGATGAGCTTCACAAGAGAGTTGTTGGTCAGGATGAGGGTGTGGAATTGGTATCCGAGGCGATCCTTCGTTCCAAGGCAGGAATCAAGGATCCAACGAAGCCGATCGGTTCCTTCCTGTTCTTAGGTCCTACCGGAGTCGGTAAGACGGAGCTGGCTAAGACGCTGGCGCAGGCGGTGTTTGATGATGAAAATGCGATGGTCCGTATTGATATGAGTGAATATATGGAGAAGTATTCTGTGGCTCGTCTGATCGGAGCGCCTCCGGGATATGTTGGTTATGAGGAGGGCGGCCAGCTGACTGAGGCAGTCCGCAGAAAACCATACTCTGTGGTACTTTTCGATGAGATTGAGCAGGCACATCCGGATGTTTTCAATGTGCTGCTGCAGGTGCTGGATGATGGACGTATCACGGATTCCCAGGGCAGAACCGTTGATTTCAAAAACACGATTCTGATCCTGACCTCCAATATC
>JBNMJP010000242.1:0-3269 GCA_050873905.1 Jutongia sp.
CCTCCGGTCTGTTTTTGTCATATAGGACCAGGTCCTCTCCGTTATGAAAATATTCTGAGAGATAGCGACAGCCATCGGTAACGGCAACGCTTCGGTTCATCATGGCATTCATCACACGATCGTGAGGTCCGTCCTGAAACAGAGGCTGCACATTCAGGATCATTTTGCTTTCCGTTAGCGCGCGTAACTGCTCCACGTAGCTGCATGGCGGATGGATGACCAGGCGGGAGGAATATTTCGTATCATACATTTCCCATCGAAATCCCATAACATGGACATGGATGCCGGCTTCCAAAAGAGTCTGCAGGATTTCTTCCCGGTACCATTCCCGGATATAACGGTCGATCAGGCGGGATTTATGCAGCTTTAATGGAAAGAAATCTGTATCAGGAAGGATTTCCTGACGATATAACTCGTCAATGGCGTCTGTACTGCCCTGCTTCATTTTTGAGAGGATATGCTCTGTCATCTCCCACTGGTCGCTGCTGACATCCTGCATCTGCTCCCGGTAGTAGTCAAGTGGTGTATAAGTTCCCGGAAAAAGCAGATCCATTGGCCGATCTTTCATAGGTATGTTTCGAGGAATGTCCGGTATAAAATCTCTTGCCGAAATTCCGGCGAAGGGAAAGAAAATGGCTTCTTTGATATGGGGATAATACTTTTTGATATAGTTCTGATGATATCGATCCAGACACAAAACATAATAATTTTGCAATGGAATTTGCAGAGAATAATGAAGATGCATCGGATGGTCCACGATCATATGAAAAAACGGTGCATCAAAATAATCCGGATAATATCTGTCATCCAGCATGACATTGGGTAGGCGGGAATTGATATCAAAAATGCCGTCAAAATGTTCTTTTGTTAATGCACGGAGTTCCTCTTCCTGGCCGGCAATATCCTCAGACAGCAAAAAAGGCCTTACAGAAATGCCCTGTCGTTTCAGAGAACGACAAAGCATTTCCGCAAAGCACCATGACGAATCATAACTTAAGCGTTTTGACTGAAATATCAATACTTTCATTTGGATTCATCCTCTTTATTATTTTTGGCAGAAGAATAATTTCCTGCTGCAATATCATGGAATGCTTTTTGATTCTTTTTCTTTTGGATGTCAGCAGTTGTTCCGCCGGTTTTAAGCCCCTGATAGATCTTTACTCCAACGGCGAGAACAAGCACGCCGTATACAAAAAGAATGATCTCTGTTGGGACAAGACCAAGAGCACCCTTCTGATATAAAGCGGCCGGAACATCCATCAGAAAATGAAGGGCAACGGCAACCCAGTACATGTATTTTTTACCAGCCACATAAACCGCCTGAAATACCAGAATAGACAGGCCAATTTGAACCATCATGGCAGAAATACGCTCCAGATCTGCCATATAGCAGGTGAATTGTGTCACACCTTTAATATTCGCAATCAGCTGCTTTAATGCGGTAACAGACTGCTCATTATCCTTGTATGCAGCCAGCATTTTATCCATGGAACCACTGTTGATCAACTGGCCGTAAGAGTAATACTGGATATATGTAACACCAAGAACGAGTATGCATTCAATACCGCCATGACCGATCCCGTAGCTAACGGCAGTTTCTTTGTTCGGATGCTTGGTCAGCACGAAACGAAATGCCAGATAACGGCCGGTTTCCTCAAATAGTCCCGCCACTAAAGCCGCATAAATGGTATACAATATAACATTTCCATTGATTGCTTTTGATACCGGATTGCTGGACAAAAGAAAAAATGAATGTGGGATCATTTCCAACATCCTTGAGAAGGTGATAAACACCATAATACCTACAAAAAACGGTACAAGACTACGTTTTGTATACATTTTCCAGGCAACGATCAGCACAACAGGAATCGTGATCGCCAACAATCCTGTCTGCAACATTGCATTTAATACGCTTTGTTCAATCATTATAAACTCCTTATGTTCTTATTTCTATTTAGAGTAACACACCCTGCTTTTTATTGCAAATTATATTGAAATCGTTTATGATTTTTTAAGATAATTTATATCGTAGGAAACGTGAAGATATCATAAGCCTGAAAAGTGTTGGATTTGGCATAGGCAGAAAGGAATGAACATACTATGAAAAGCAGTACAGAATTAAAAAAAGATATTATGGCCATAGACCACCGGGGATATCCCGGATATAAGGGATTACGGGGCAGCTATCAGTTCGGAAATTTTATCCTGTCCATCGATCATGTGCAGGGAGATCCCTTTGCGTCTCCATCCCATCTGTCCGTTACGGTAGACGGAAGCAGGGCTGGATTTCCAAAGGAATATTATACCGGGCAGATAGAACGGATCACTCTGCAGGATCACCTGACCCGATTGTTTGGAAAGGCTCTGTCTCCTCTTTCTTTTAAGGCGAAGGGCTCCGGAAAAAGCGGCCTTTTGTCTGTCTCCCACTGCGGTCAGCAGGTGTTAGAGCGGACCGCCTGTGAGATTGGAGGGGATGGCTCCGTGACGATCCGTTTTGAGGCAGGATTCCCCGCAAACGGACGTTCCGTCAACGCCAGAGAGCTGATCAAAATGCTGTTTGATTTTGTTCCGGAGGCGGTGGAGCAGGCATTATTTTATGCGAGAGTTAATCACAATGCACTCCAGAAGGCGGTGGAGCTGGCACAGGATCAGCAGTATATCCGGGAGCATCTGGAGGAAAAGGGTCTCACTGCCTTTCTGGCAGACGGAGCGATTCTGCCGAGAGAAAGCGGTATATCGGATCGTCCTATGAAGGGAGCGGTTCCGTTCAAAAGTCCGGACAGCCAGAGGGTATCCTTTACTCTCCCACATCTTGGTGAAATTTCTGGTATGGGGATCCGAAAGGGTGTCACACTTTTTGTAGGTGGCGGTTATCACGGAAAATCCACACTCTTACAGGCGTTGGAAATGGGTGTTTACAATCACATTCCGGGGGATGGCAGAGAATTTGTGATCGTGGATGATACGGCATGGAAGCTTCGTGCCGAGGATGGGCGCAGTATTTCCCGGACGGATATTTCCCCGTTTATCAATCATCTGCCAAACAAAAAGGATACGGTTCACTTTTCCACGGAGGATGCCAGCGGAAGCACCTCACAGGCTGCCAATCTTATGGAGGCGGTAGAAAGCGGCACCCGGCTTTTCCTGATCGATGAGGATACCTCTGCTACTAATTTCATGATCCGGGATGAACTGATGCAGAAGGTCATCTGCCGTGAGGAGGAGCCCATCACGCCGTTTATCGAGCGGGTCCGCAGTATGTATGAGGA
>JBNMJP010000243.1:0-3268 GCA_050873905.1 Jutongia sp.
AGTGCCATAGTCAGCTCCACTACTCCGAGATTCGAAGCAAGATGGCCTCCGGTATGACTGATCTTGTGTACCAGAAATCGCCGGATCTCCTTTGCCAGAGGACGAAGCTCATCCTTTTCTAATTCTTTGATATCATTTGGTTTCTCAATCTTATCTAATAATTCTCCCACGGTGTTCCCTCATTTCTTTTAAATGATGTATTTATTTGGTACGGTTGATCAGATACTCGATCAGATCCTCCAAAAACGGATTCTTTCCCGGAAGATCCTCCAACAGTGCAACCGCCTGGTGAGAATACTCTTCCACAGCCTGATGAGATTTCTCAATACCATAAAGTGATACATATGTTGTCTTTTCATTTTTTTCATCACTGTGTACCGGCTTTCCAAGCTCCTGCGTGGTGCTGGTGCAGTCCAGAATGTCATCCTGGATCTGGAATGCCATACCGACACAGCGGCCGATCTGTTCCATTTTCTCCAAAGCAGAATCATCTGCCCCCGCCAGTGCCGCCCCTACCATCAGAGCGCTTTCCAGAAGTGCCCCTGTCTTCAATGTGTAAATAAACTCCAGTACCTCCTTATCCAAAGGCTGCCCTGTTCTCTCCACATCGACGACCTGGCCGCCCACCATGCCATACACACCTGCCTTGCGGCTGAATATCTGAAATGCCTTTGCAGCTGCCGGAAGGTCCTCTGTCTCGTCAAAACAGCGGGATGCTGTCTCAAATGCATAATTTAACAGTGCATCTCCCGCAAGAATTCCCATATCCTCGCCGTATACTACATGTGTCGTCTTGCGTCCTCTGCGATAATCATCATTATCCATCGCCGGCAGATCATCATGAACCAGAGAATATGTATGCACCATTTCCATGGCAGCCATAAAAGGCTCGATCACCTTCTCATCACTGCCGCCAAAAAGATGATATGCTTCCCTCATGAGTATCGGACGGATCCGCTTGCCGCCAGCCATCAGACTGTACTCCATGGCATCAAAGATCGTCTTCTGTAATCCCTGCTTTTCCGGCAGATACCCTGATAAAATCTCCTCAACCTCTTTCTGCTTTTCCTGAAATGTCTGCTTAAATGTCTTGTCCATCGTTCAAACCATACCTTCCTGCGGTTCCGCCATCCGGCATTCCACCGCTCTGCTTTTCATATGTCCGTGTTACTCTTCTCCATTTTCCAAAACGATCAGTTTCTTCTCGACACGGTCAATGGAATTGCTGCAATTTTTGATCAGCTTCATTCCTTCTTCGTATTTTTTAAAGGATTCCTCCAATGTCATATCTCCCGTTTTCATCTGTTCGATGATTGTTTCAAGCTGTTCAAAGGATTCCTCCAGAGATACTTTCTTTGCCATAATCAGCCTCCGTTTTTCTGTCCTGTGATCTCATCTACTGTCACCTGAGCCTTACCGTCTGCAAAGGTCAGCATCAGCTGCTGTCCTTTTGTAAGCTGGCTGACAGAGTCAATGTGACTGCCATTTTCATCTGCTGTGTACGTATAACCGCTCTGCAGCTTCTGCAATGGAGACAGTCCCTTCATCTCCTCCGCATATAATGCCAGTCTGTGCTTTGTCTCCATAAGCCGCTGCTCCATCATACGCTGCATCCGTTCCTGGCAATCTGCCAGATACAGTCTTTTCTGCCGCAGCATATCCTCCGGACTCACATGCTGCAGTAATACCATATATTTCTGCAGCTCCAGTTTACGTACTCTCAGGATCTGCTCTATGGACTCCCGGAGGTCATAGCGGTACTCGCTCAGTCCAATTTCAAACTCCCTCCAGGCATAAACCGCCAGCTCTGCTGCCGCTGACGGGGTCGGTGCCCTGAGATCCGCCGCATAATCAGAGATCGTCGTGTCCGTCTCGTGGCCAACCGCCGAAATAATAGGCTTGGTACAGGCTGCGATCACTCTGGCAAGCTTCTCATCATTAAAGCACCACAGATCCTCTACCGATCCTCCGCCACGCCCTATAATGATCGTATCTACATCTGTTTTTTCAAAATAATGGATCCCGTCGATCACAGTCCGTGCCGCACCCTCACCCTGAACCTTCGCCGGGTACAGGTAAAGCTGCACATAGGGATTGCGCCGGTAAGTAACATTACAGATATCCTGTATGACTGCTCCGGTCTTTGCCGTGACGATACCGATCTTAGATGCAAATCTGGGAATTTGTTTTTTTCTTTGTTCGTCAAAAAGCCCCTCTGACAAGAGGCGCTTTTTTAATTTTTCGTATTCTTCATATAATCTGCCCACACCATCCTGAACAATGCTCCGGGCATAAAGCTGGTATCTGCCATCTCTCTCAAAAACGCTGATCCTGCCGGTTACGATCACGCTCTGCCCATCCTCCAGCGTAAAATCCAGACCTTTGCGCTGCGTGGAAAACATCACACAGGAGATCGCCGCCCCGGCATCCTTCAGAGTAAAATAAATATGACCGGAATAATGATACTTACAGCCGGATATCTCCCCTTTTACCTGAATCCCGGAAAGAGTATAATCCTGCTTAAAAAGATTGGCAATATACCGGTTGATCTGAGACACAGTCACTGCTCTGCTCATATTTATTCCTCCGCACCGTCCCTGACAACAGAACCAAGCACTCCATTTACAAAAGCTGGAGATTTATCTGTTCCATAAAGCTTTGCCAGCTCTACAGCCTCATTGACCGCCACACCTGCCGGTACGTCCTCATCGTACTGTATCTCATAAATCGCCAGACGAAGAGCTGTAATGTCTGCCTTTGCAAGACGCTTCAGGGACCAGCCATTGGACTTCTCCTCAATCTTCCGGTCAATCTCCTCCAGATGCTCTGCTACTGCATAAAACTTCTGTTTCATCTCCTCACGAACCTTTTCCAGACCTTCCTGCGTCTCCTCTGCTGCATCCGCAATATCCTTTAAATATGTGGAAACCTGATCGTCCAGTTCTGCCTTCGGATAAAAATCCAGCAAAAACAGCATCTTAAATAAATGTTCTCTGACCTTTTTTCTTGTCATGTTTTTGTACCTATACCTTTAAATTAATTTTCTTCCAGTTTTACACCGGCAATGCGGACATTGACCTCTGAAACAGAAAGTCCTGTCATATTCTCGATCTGCTGGCTGACTCTCTCCTGAACCTGCTCAGATACCTCAGGAATGCTGTATCCGTAGTTTACTACAACCATCATATCTACACGGACAATGCCACCCTCCATCAGGATCTTTACTCCTTTGGAAAGATTCTTCATACCCAGTTTGCCGATCAGCTCA
>JBNMJP010000244.1:0-3260 GCA_050873905.1 Jutongia sp.
GATGCGTTCTTTGCCGGAGTCCGGGCAGTTAAAGGTAGTAAATATTCATGCTCTTTTTGGAGAATATATTTCGGTGGATGTGGAGGAGTTGAAGAAGAATCCCCAGAATTATTTTTCTCAGGTTCTGCCGGAGAGATTTTATGATTATATCAGTGATAAGATGGCCACAGATCCGGAGGCAGAGAAGATGCAGTATGATGTGCTGATCATGGATGAAGGCCAGGATATCTTAAAACCATTATATCTGTATTCTCTGGACTGTCTGTTAAAGGGTGGACTGGACTACGGAAGATGGGCTGTGTTTTATGATGAGAAACAGAACATTTATAATCCGGAATATCAGGAAGGAATGGATATACTCCTGTCTTATCCTCACACGAAATTCCGTTTGTTTGTAAATTGCAGAAATACAGTGCAGATTGGTACATACAGTGCGAAGGCAAGCGGTGTGACATTTGCGGAATTTATGAGGGAAAATGGAGAAGAGGTAGGAAAGATTTCTTATGAGGATGAAAAGGACTTTGGAAGAAAGATTAAGGAGATATTGAAGGTTTTAAGGGAGGGAAAGGTATCTGCCGGAGACATTACATTTTTATCACCTAAAAAATATAAAAATTCGAAATTAGCGGCAATGAAAGTGAAAGTCAATGAATTAAATGATAATTTCCAGCCGGATCCGGCTGTGCCTGTATATGCAACGATACAGGGATTTAAGGGACTGGATGCGAAGGTTGTGATACTCTGTGATGTAGAGGCTTTGCGGAGTGAGACATTCTCGCAGTACATATATCTTGCCGGAACAAGAGCCCGGACGTTATTATATATTGTAGGTACGAAAAGTTTTTGGGAGGAGCATCAGGTGGAGTAGATTGTAGATTATGTGCATAATTTTGCCCCGGTTTTATCATTTGTGAATAAAGACCGGGGCAAAGTGATTTTATGTGAATGAAGCATTTGGAACCAGTCTTATCGGATCGCTTCACAGCACAGACGCTGCAGATAATCGGATACGGATTCGTTTTCATTCCGGTCGCTGAAATCATTGCCGATTTCCTGAAGAAGCTCTTCAATATCCTGACAGTAGTATTGATATTCTGACTGTGCCGTATTAAAGAAGGTATTTGCGTGATCGTTGATATCTTCCTCCATTTCTGAGATTGCAGAATGGATATCTGTGATCGTGTATTGGATGCTGCCGCCTGCCAGAGTTTCCAGGGCACGCATAAATCCTCCCTCGGAAATTCGATAATCGTGTTCTTCAATTTCTACCTGATCCATGAAGTAGTCAAATTGATACATGGCGTAGAAGTCTGCATTTTCGCGCATCTCTGCTTCGAATAAGGCAGAAATATCTTTTTTACTCTGCTTCAGTTGATTTTGCAGCTTTTGATAGAGTGAGGTTTTCTGGCGGATCTCACAAAGTTTCTGCAGCTTTTCCAAAACCTCCGGAGGGAAGACATCATGGATATGTTTGTTGTAATATTCCGCTGCTGTTTTGGCAATGCATTTGGAGTCTCCGGGAGAGACATAGCGACGGGCTTTGTTATACGCTTTTTCCAAAGCGTCTTTTTGGGCAGCAGTACATTCGGAATGACTGCTAAAAAAGGTTCCCATAACAGAAGAGTCAAAGGGAAGGTGATAATGCTCATATATCCGGTGCGTTTTCAACTGGTTATGGAATATGGCGGCCAGTGCAGAATGAGATTCGTGAAAACTGTCATATCCATTTGCAGCGGCAGCTGCACGGGCAGCATCAGCAGTCTCCGGGTTTTCCGTGACCGGAAGGGAAATATTGGTCATGGTGATTCCTGCTTTGCGGTACTGCTCCGTTGTGAAGGGATTTTCGATGGAAACATCACCGATACCGATATATTCTATGCCCGGCTTGGAAATAGGAACAGAAAAGCTTTCGTTACAAAGATAAATTTTTTGCTCTTCGCTATCGATGAGGCAGGCAAGCTCTTCCTGATTCGTGGCAATGAAAGGAAGTTCCTCTAAGAGCTTTTCCTCCGCCTTGGTGTCTGCAATCACTTTTTTTACAATTTCTTTTTTCTGATCCAGCTGTTTCCTTTCCTCCTCTGTCAGAGAAATGTGATCCATATAATTCACCTGGAAAACGCGGCAGATTTTACGGAAACAGTTTTTGTCACCGGAGTCGATCGTGCGGAGCTGCTCTGCCTCAGCTTCATAATAGTGTTGCAGTAGCCAGAGCAGCAGAGTGTTATTCATAAAAGTTTCCAGAATTTCGTCATGGTTAAAATGTTCCCGGAGTTCTTTCAGGGAATGGATGGTTGTACCCTGAAGTGTCAGTGCAGCTTTTTCGGAAGATTTGTTCTCTGTTTTGGAAATGGTATTTAATAATTGATTCATCATATACGGTTTCTCCTTTCAACATGGGTTGTTGTTTGTTTGATAGGGGTATCATAGGATGCAGGAATGACAAAAGATGTCAATATGAAACAATTTCAAAAATATTTGGCAAAAATCTTATCAATGGTCCATTGATTTTGTGATTTATTTTTGATACAATCAATATAAGAAACATCCATTCAGAAAGGCGGGTGATCCTATGGATATGATCGGAAGTATTGCAGACTATTCTATGATGATGTCGCAGAATCAATTAATGACAAATGTCAGCACAGAGGTACTCAGTATGACGCTGGATTCCTTTCAGAGCCAGGCAAGTGAGGTTGTGAAGATGATGGAGTCTTCCGTGCAACCGAATCTTGGACAGAACATAAATACATACGTATAAACCGGACGGTACCGATTTGATCGGTGCCGTTTTTGATGACGGGATAATTTTATAACTCAAACTTCGCACATCCGAAACAGTCTGGGCATATTATAGTTCTTGGTGTGGGAAGTTTGAGTTTATAAAATGTGTGCAAATTTTGTGAAAATTTCAAAAAACACTTCCATTTTTTGTGAAAATTTACTATAATATAGCTATGAGAGGTATGGGACAGTCTTTCAAAAATCGGAGCGATATTTATCGCTTTTTGGAGGGCATTGTTATATTTTTACAAAGAAAGGGAGAGTAGTATTATGGTAAACAGATTTGTATTGAACGAGACATCTTATCACGGAGCAGGAGCGATCCAGAGCATTGCAGACGAGGCGAAGGGACGTGCCTTCAAAAAGGCATTTGTATGTTCTGACCCGGATCTGGTGAAGTTTGGTGTTACACAGAAGGTTCTGGATGTGCTGGAGGGAGCCGGACTTGATTATGAGTTATATTCTAATATCAAGCCAAA
>JBNMJP010000245.1:0-3260 GCA_050873905.1 Jutongia sp.
CAGGTACAGCTCACCAATAATGTATATGTGCTTACGGAGCTGACACAGAAAGCGATGGGGGACTATATTTATTATGAGGCAGGATATCTTAAAAAGGTAGAAGATGATATGTTTGCCCGGATTCTTGCCGTGGGGATCATTCTGGGAATATTTGTGTTTGTGCTCGTTGCATTGGTGGTTAAAAAATCTTTCCGGCTTGCCAGGGAGATTACAGATCCCATTGGTGGTGTCAGAAATAATGTCCGGAAAGTGGGACACGGAGATTTTGATATCACACCGGTGGAAACGAATGTGATCGAGGTGAAGGAACTGGACCGCGGTATTTTGAAAATGGCGGGGCGTATTCACACTCTTCTTGAGAATGTTAAGGAGGAAGAACGGAAGCAGCATATGATCCAGCTGGAGCTTCTTCAGGCACAGGTAAATCCTCATTTTCTATATAATACTCTGGATACGATCGTATGGATGGTGGAGGCAGATATGCATGATGAGGCGATTGAAATGCTGACCCATTTGTCCGTCTTTTTCCGGACGGTATTATCCAAGGGAGAAGACGTGATCTCACTGCATGACGAGGTGTTACATACGAAAAGCTATCTGGAGATCCAGCAGATCCGTTACAGTGACATTCTTGACTATACCATCGAGCTGCCGCAGGACATGGAAGAGATTCGTCTGCCCAAGATGACATTGCAGCCGCTGGTGGAAAATGCGCTGTATCATGGAGTAAAAGAAAAAAGAGGAAAGAGCAGCATCTGGATCACCTTTGAGGATGCGGGCAGGGATATTGTCGTTCAGGTGAAGGATGATGGAATCGGTATGACGGAGGATCGCCTGCGTGAAGTGCAGGACGGACTTAAGAATAACCGGAGCGTAGGCTTTGGAATGTCTGCAGTTGAGGGGCGTCTGAAGCTTTATTACGGAGAGGAATATGGTCTTGACATTCGTTCAAAATATCAGGAGGGCACCGTCATTCGTGTCCGTATTCCGAAAATTTTTAACTTTTCGGATAAAAAAACAAACAAGATAAAATAATTTGATAAAATATTAAACTTTTTGCATAAGTATCTTTATGGTAAAAAACAGGAAAAAATCTATAATAATACTTGTAAGCGACATACAAACTCAAATTTGGAGATAGAGGAGGAAAACGATATGAGAATTAAAAAAATTATATGTTCAGCATTATTAGTATCTTGTATGGTCTTTGCAATGACAGCATGTGGCTCCAAGAAGGCAGCCAAGACCGGAGGCGATGCCAAGAGCGGTAACATTACCGTAGGCTTTTCACAGGTAGGAGCGGAGTCAGACTGGCGAACCGCAAACTCCACTTCTATGAAAGAAACCTTCAGTGAAAAAAATGGTTACACATTAATTTTTGATGATGCACAGCAGAAGCAGGAGAATCAGATCAAAGCGATCCGAAACTTCATCCAGCAGGAGGTTGATTACATCGTACTTGCTCCGGTAACAGAAACCGGTTGGGACACCGTACTTAAGGAAGCAAAGGATGCCGGCATTCCGGTAATCATCGTAGACCGTATGGTTAAAGTATCAGATGACAGTCTCTACACAGCCTGGGTTGGTTCAAACTTCGAACTCGAAGGTAAGAAAGCAGCAGCGTGGTTAAAGGCATACTTAGACAAGACAGGACGTGGCGACGAAGAGATCAACATCGTAGATATTCAGGGTACGATCGGTGCATCTGCCCAGATCGGACGTACAAAAGGACTTGAGGATGCCTGCAAGGAGAACAAAAACTGGAATCTGCTGGCAAAGGAGACCGGTGAATTTACACAGTCCAAAGGTCAGGAAGTTATGGAGTCTCTGTTAAAGAAGCATAAAGATGACATTGATGTTGTATATTGCGAGAATGATAATGAAGCATTTGGTGCCATTGATGCCATCACGGCAGCAGGTAAGACCGTTGGAACCGGCAAGGATGATATTCTGGTAATGTCCTTCGACTCTACAAAGACCGGTCTGACCGATGTAAAGGATGGAAAGATTATTCTTGATACCGAGTGTAATCCACTTCACGGTCCTCGTGTAGAGGAGATCATCAAGGCTCTGGAAAATGGTGAGACACCGGAGAAACAGCAGTATGTAGATGAAAAGATCTTCGCAGCAGTAAAAGATGTAGAAAGTGTAAATACTGACGGAAAAGATTATGATGTCACAGTTGTTGATGACAAGGTGATCAAAGGTCGTGCATATTAATCTTTCATAATATAATCTCATAAAAAGCAACGCTAAAGTGTTTCAGGGATAGCGCAATATAGAAAGCAACACAAAGCTGTATTGCGCTATTTTTGTACCATTTTTGGGCAGAAAGCAGGTGAAATCAATGGCTGAGAAAGCAATTTTGACAATGAAAGGCATTACAAAAACTTTCCCGGGCGTAAAGGCATTATCTAATGTAGATTTCAAATTATGTGAAGGCGACATTCATGCTCTGATGGGAGAGAATGGTGCCGGAAAGTCAACACTGATCAAGGTGCTGACGGGAATCTATCCTTTTGACGCCGGAGAGATCATAATGGATGGGAAACCGATGGTGAATAAATCCCCGCAGGATGCCCAGAACAATGGTATCAGTACCGTTTATCAGGAAGTAAACCTTTGTCCAAACCTGACGGTGGCAGAGAATCTGTTTATCGGCAGGGAACCGAGAAAGCTTGGAATGATCAACTGGAAGGAAATGAATGCCCGCTCCCGCAAGCTGCTTCAGTCTCTGGACATCGATGTGGCACCGACGACATTGCTGGATGAATGCTCCATTGCGATCCAACAGATGATTGCCATTGCAAGAGCAGTAGATATGGATTGTAAGGTGTTGATCCTGGATGAGCCGACATCTTCTCTGGATGAGGAAGAAGTAGAAAAGCTGTTTGGCCTGATGAAAAAATTAAAGGCAAAGGGTGTTGGTATTATTTTTGTCACACATTTTCTGGAGCAGGTTTATGAGGTGTGTGATAAGATCACAGTTCTTCGAAATGGTACACTGGTGGGCGAATATGATGTGGAAAATCTTCCGAGAGTTCAACTGGTTGCCAAAATGATGGGAAAAGACTTTGATGATCTGGCAGATATCAAGAGCGACAGGATCGGCTCAGTAAAAGAAGGAGAACCGGTTATCGAAGCAAACGGAGTTTCTCATCATGGAAGCATCAAACCGTTTGATATGACCTTTAACAAAGGTGAGGTTGTTGGTCTCACCGGACTTCTTGGTTCCGGCCGTTCCGAGATGGTCCGGGCAA
>JBNMJP010000246.1:0-3252 GCA_050873905.1 Jutongia sp.
GAGCAGTACTTCGTGCAATTCATTTCTATGAGGAGGAGGAGCGGGTGCTACGGGGAGTAAAAGCACTGGAGGAGTCTGATTATCCGGGATTCTTAAAGGTGATCAAGGCAAGTGGAGATTCCTCTGCCAAGTATTTGCAGAATATTTACAGCCCAAAGGATGTGGATTCGCAGAATGTTACAGTTGCTCTTGCGGCCAGTGAGAGTATTCTGGGAGACCAGGGCGTATGCCGTGTTCATGGCGGCGGTTTTGCCGGTACGATCCAGGCATTTGTAAAGAATGAGGCGGTGGCTGCTTATAAGGAGCAGATGGAAGCAATCTATGGTGACGACAGCTGTCATGTATTAAAGGTGCGTTTGCAGGGTGGCATACGAGTTTTATGATGAACCCTTCAGATAGACATAAAAGCAAGGACGAAAGGGAGGTTCGCTATGAAGATTTTAGTTACAGGTGGAGCAGGATACATAGGAAGTCATACCTGCGTGGAGCTTTTGAATGAAGGTTACGAGGTAGTTATCGTGGATAACCTGTACAATGCCAGTGAGAAGGCCGTGCAGAGAGTCAAAGAGATTACCGGTAAAGAGGCTGCATTTTATCAGGATGATATCCGTGATTATGATGCCATGAGTCGTATTTTTGCAAAGGAAAAGCCGGATGCAGTGATTCATTTTGCTGGTCTTAAGGCGGTGGGAGAGTCTGTTTCCAAGCCTTTGGAATATTACGAGAATAATATCGGCGGCACCCTGAATCTGTGTAAGGCGATGCGGGAGAACGGCTGCAAAAATATTATCTTTTCATCCTCTGCAACGGTTTATGGAGATCCTGCATTTATTCCGATCACAGAGGAATGCCCAAAGGGTGTATGCACCAATCCTTACGGCTGGACAAAGCATATGCTGGAGCAGATCCTGACTGATTTCCATACGGCAGATGAGGAATGGAACGTGATCCTCCTTCGTTATTTTAACCCAATCGGAGCACACAAGAGTGGACTGATCGGTGAGGATCCAAAGGGTATCCCGAACAACCTGCTTCCTTATGTGGCGCAGGTTGCCATTGGCAAACTGGAATGTGTCGGTGTTTTTGGAAATGACTATGATACACCGGATGGAACGGGAGTGCGCGATTACATCCATGTAGTAGATCTGGCGAAAGGTCATGTGAAGGCGATCAACAAGCTGATGGAGCATCCGGGAGTAAAGATCTACAATCTGGGTACCGGAAAGGGCTACAGTGTTCTTGATGTGATCAAGGCATTTGGAAAAGCCTGTGGTAAGGAAATCCCATATCAGATTAAGGCAAGACGTCCCGGCGATATTGCGACATGCTATTCCGATGCATCTTTAGCCAAAAAGGAGCTTGGCTGGGAGGCACAGTATGGTATTGAGGAAATGTGTGCCGACTCATGGAGGTGGCAGACCATGAATCCGGACGGATACAATACGGAGAATTAATAGAAATTATCAAGACAGATATAAGAAAAGACTCTTTTGAAACATGACAGGATTCCGCGTTTTTCAGGAGTCTTTTCTTATGATATGAGATTATATAAATCTTGTTTTAACCCTTATAAAGTGGTAAAATATACCTGTATATGAGAAGGAAAAAGAAACGGATAAAATACAACGTATAGGATAGATAAAATATGGGGAATGTAAGGGGTACAAAGGATGGAACGGATAAAAAAAGTGATTATGAACATCACAGATAAAATAGAAGGTAATTGTGCATTGGGTGCCATACGGCAGGGCATGATCATGATGATACCCTTGCTCGTTGTGGGGTATTTGGCAGCGATGCTGGTGAATCTGCCGATTCCTGCATATCAGAGCTTTCTGCATCATTTGTGTGGTGGACGGGTGGAGGAAGTTCTTCTTTGTGTATATTCCTGTGTAAATGACTTCTTTTCTGTCTTTTTAGTGGTGGCAACCAGTGTAAGTTATGCCATTATGCAGAGGCGTAAAAGAGGAATCTATGAGAGCACGGGAAACATCATCATTCTTGTGATCATAACATTGGCAGCATTTGCGGGATATTCCGGGATCCAGTATGATGATTTTTCGATTGATAAGTTCAGCAATATGCATACATTTAGTGCACTTCTGGTAGCATTGATCTCCAGTGAGATCTATTATGCCTTTAAAGCCAGAGGAGTTTTTCAGATGACCGGCCACGGAATGAACACGGACAGTGTCTATATTGAGGCGATTGAAGGGATTGGATCGGCTGTGGTCATTATCGGATTGTTTTCTCTGCTGCATCAGTTTTTCAGCGTGTGTTTTGGTGTGGATGGATTGCAGGAACTCATGGAGCGGATGTTTAATCACCTGCTGGGTCCGATGAAAAATGGTCTGGGAGCCGGACTTATCGTAATCTTTTTAACTCATGGCTTGTGGTTCTTTGGTCTTCATGGCCACAATATGCTGGATACGGTGATCAAGCAGCACTTTACAGATGTAACGGCGGGAATCTTCAGCAAAACCATGCAGGATGTGTTTGTATTGCTTGGGGGTACCGGCGCAATGCTCTGTCTGGTGATCGCCATTCTGTTATTTGCCAAAAAGAAGGGTGTCCGCAATCTGGCATCCATGGCAGCACCAACAGTAATTTTTAATATCAGTGAGATTGCACTTTTTGGTATTCCGGTAATTTTTAACCCGATCTTTCTGGTACCGTTTATATTGGTACCTGTGGCTAATTTTCTGATCACATATGCGGCAATATATATAGGAACTGTGCCGCATATTGTCAACAAAGTGGACTGGACTATGCCGATCCTGCTAAGCGGCTATCAGGCAACGGGATCATGGAGAGGAGCTGTGCTGCAGATCGTCTGTCTGGTGGCAGGAGTTCTGATTTACCGGCCGTTTGTACGGATTTATGAGGAGCAGAGCCAGCACCGTATTGCCAGAGATGTGAAACGTCTTGTGGAGGAAATGCAGCAGGAAGAGGAAAATAATTCCATTGGCATTCTCACCAAGAGAGAGGACGATCTTGGTCATGTGGCGAGAGTCCTCGCATCTGAACTGGTAGAAGCAGTACAGAACAAAGAGCTTTTTATGATGTATCAGCCACAGGTAAACTGTGATGGGGAATGTATTGGTGTGGAGGCGTTGATCCGCTGGAATCATCCGGAGCTGGGATTTATCTATCCGCCGTTGATCATTCAACTGGCAAAGGAGACACATATCCAGTATAAGCTGGAACAGTTTATCTTCGATGAAGCGGCGAGAGCGGCAACACAGATGAAGC
>JBNMJP010000247.1:0-3245 GCA_050873905.1 Jutongia sp.
CACTTGGTTTCTCCGCAATAAATAACTCTTTTCCCATAAATATTTATTCAGCAGAACTGCCGATATTTCCCTTCTGTACTTCTGCCCAGGCACTGCAGCCAAAGATAATTCCTACAATGGCGATACCTGTAATGCATACATATTTTACGATCTTTGTTACATTGACTTCTACATGGACACATGTTCCATGTGTCTGATCTGGCTTATTTTTGCACATTTGTATTCAATCCTTTCCTGAGAATGCAACAGATTCTCTGATAGATAGTATAATGCCGGCTGTTTTAGTAACCAAGCTCCTCTCCCACAAGGATTACCTTGATCCTGCCCGGAATTCTGGAAAATCTGGTTACTACCGTCTGGGCACAGATACAGTCACTGGTCAGACAGTCAGCACACCTGCCGTACTGGGCGCACGGAGTTTTCAATCCGAGACGCAGTGCATTTGGCGGTGAAGCCATATTATGGACTCTTGCGATACCACTCCGGACGTCCGGGACGATCTTATTCATGCCGGCGATCACAATGACTTGCTGTGGTCCGTGGCACAGACAGGCAACGCGGTTGCCGACACCGTCAATATTGACCAGTTCTCCGTCGATGGTAATGGCATTGGAGCTCATAAAATAGACATCGGAGGTGACAATTTTGCCGTACATTTCCCGCTTCTCCTCCGGAGTAACTGCTTCTGCACGGTCAAATAAGGTATAATCGGACTCTTTGAGATCATCTAACAGTCCGATCTCCTGCAGGGTTTCCGAACCGCCCCAGGAAATGGTACATCCGGGCGTCAGAAAACGCTTTGCCTTTGCATTTGCCTCCTCGCGGTCTGTACAATAGTATCCCTCAATTCCTCTGGCATTAAACTTGCCGATCATATTTTCTGCGATATTTTCATAGTATTCCTGTTTATAGGACATGGTATCATCCCTCCCCGTGTAATAATATGATAAAAGCACAGGCACCTTTGAAAGAAAAAGGTGCCCCGTCTGCTTTTCCTGTGAGTCGTTACGCAGGATTTTATGAAAGTGGCCGTAACCACTTGTTATTGCTTATTCTGTCATGTGGATCAGAATAAGTGATTATTCATATAATGGGTATTTGTCGGTCAGGCTCTTGACGATCGCGGATGCTTTCTCCTTATTTGCCTCCGGATCATTTACCATCAGTGCGATTGCCTCTGCAACCTGATCCATATCATCGGTATTGAAGCCTCTGGTTGTAACAGCGGCTGTACCAAGACGGATACCACTTGTGACAAATGGAGACTGTGGATCGTTTGGAATGGTGTTCTTGTTGCAGGTGATATGTGCCTCATCAAGCCACTTCTCTACTTCCTTACCGGTCAGTCCCTTATCTGCGAGGTCAACTAACATCAGGTGGTTATCGGTGCCGCCGGATACGATCTTAAGACCACGGCTCTGGAGACCCTTTGCCAGTGCCTGGGCATTATCAATGATATTTTTGCCGTATTCCTTAAAGCTTGGATCCAGTGCTTCCTTGAAGCAGACAGCCTTTGCAGCGATAACGTGCATCAGAGGACCGCCCTGGATTCCAGGGAACAGAGCCTTGTTCAGCTTATGCTCCTCGGCAAATTCCTTGCTGGAAAGGATCATACCTCCACGAGGACCACGGAGAGTCTTGTGGGTTGTGGTTGTGGTAACGTGTGCATATGGGATCGGGCTTTCATGATATCCTGCAGCTACAAGACCGGCGATATGAGCCATATCTACCATCAGGTAAGCGCCTACCTCGTCTGCGATCTCACGGAAACGCTTGAAATCAATCTTTCTGGCATATGCGCTGGCACCGGCAACGATCAGCTTTGGCTGGCACTCCTTTGCGATACGCTCTACTTCATCATAATCAATGAAGCCGTCATCATTGACACCGTAAGGAACACAGTGGAAATATTTACCGGAAAGGTTTACAGGACTTCCGTGTGTCAGATGTCCGCCATGATCCAGATTCATTCCCATAAAGGTATCTCCCGGATTCATCAGGGCAAAGAATACAGTCATATTGGCCTGTGCACCGGAATGAGGCTGTACATTGGCATAGGTGCAGCCGAATAATTCCATGGCTCTGTCTCTGGCAAGATCCTCGACAACATCTACATGCTGGCAGCCGCCATAATAACGCTTTCCAGGATAACCCTCTGCGTATTTGTTGGTCAGTGTGCTTCCCATTGCGGACATTACTGCCTTGCTGACAAGATTCTCGGATGCGATCAGCTCGATATTCTCGCGCTGTCTGTTGGTTTCTGCTGTGATCGCTGCTGCAATTTCAGGATCGAAGCTTTCAACGTCTGAAAATGGATACATGTTTACTCCTCCTTGTTTATGTCAAAATTTTTAGTTACTGATATAAGGTGTCCGGTTATGAAAATAACTCAGACGGATCTATTCTGCATCATCAATGGCTTTTCCGATGTCGTGACGCATATATTTGTTTTCAAAGGAAATCCACTCGGTTGCCTCATAGGCATTTTTGCGGGCTTCCTTTAAGTCCTTACCCTTGGCTGTGACACCGAGAACACGTCCGCCATTTGTTACAATGCCCTCATCGGTCAGCTTGGTGCCGGCATGGAATACATAATAACCATCCTTGCCATCGAACTTCTCCAGTCCGGAAATCAGCTTGCCCTTCTCATAATGCTCCGGATATCCATCGGAAGCAAGAACAACGCAGACAGCGGCATTATCCTCAAACTGCAGGTCGATCTGATCCAGCTTGCCGTCAATACATGCATCGATCACATCAATGATATCGTTTTTCATACGTGGAAGAACAACCTGAGCCTCCGGATCGCCAAAACGCGCATTGTACTCTAAAACCTTTGGACCGTCTTCTGTCATCATCAGACCCACGAAAAGAATACCGACAAAATCTCTGCCCTCTGCCTTCATGGCATCCATGGTTGGCTGGTAGATCTTCTCCTCACAGAACTTCTGAATCTCCTCGGTATAGAAAGGACTTGGAGAAAATGTTCCCATACCGCCGGTATTTAAGCCCTGATCGCCATCCTTGGCACGCTTGTGATCCTGCGCGCTTGTCATAGGCTTGATATGGGTACCGTCACAGAAACAGAGAACGGAAGCCTCACGGCCTACCATAAAGTCCTCGATTACGACAGTATCACCGGCATCACCGAACTGCTTGTCAAGCATCAGCGTAGCGATACCTGCCTCTGCTTCTTCAAGATTCTGGCAGATCAGCACGCCCTTTCCTAAAGCAAGACCATCGGC
>JBNMJP010000248.1:0-3216 GCA_050873905.1 Jutongia sp.
CCCTTCCTCTGCTCTCATCTGCAAAGCTGGCATACTTTCCCAGAATCTCATGCTCTCTCTGCTCCTGTCTCTCCCGAAGATTTCTTTCCTGCTCCATGGGGATCACCAATCCTTTCCCTTTGATGTCAGACCATCACCGCTCACCAGACAACCTTTCACTCTAAAAACGCGACACCTTCCTTTTCAATATATTATTCATTCGGAACACATTTTCCATAATAATAGAAGCCCTTGCTTTCACAAAGCTTCACCGGAACAATCTTTCCGATCAGGGAAGCATCTCCCGGAAAATGCACCAGATAATTTCTTGCCGTTCTGCCGGTAACATAACCGGCTTCCTGCTTATTTACATCCTCCACCAGCACATCCTCTACCGCACCGGCTCCCGCCTGGGTCTTCTCGGCGGAAATCTCCTGAACTCTCTTTAACAGACGGTCAAACCGTGCCTTGACAACCTCTTCCGGCACCTGATCCTCCATAGCCGCTGCCGGAGTTCCGGTACGCTTGCTGTATATAAAGGTAAACGCACTGTCATACTGTACCTGCTCCACCACATCCATGGTATCCTCAAAGTCCTCCTCGGTTTCTCCCGGAAATCCCACGATAATATCTGTAGTCAGAGCAATATCCGGCATGGCTTTTTTAATCTTTGCAGCCAGTTCCAGGTAACTCTCCTTTGTATAGTGACGGTTCATAATCTTTAACAGGCGGCTGCTGCCGGACTGCAGCGGCAGATGAAGCTGTCTGCATACCTTTTTGGAATGTGCCATCACATCAATAAGCTCATCCGACAGATCCTTCGGATGGGAGGTCATGAACCGGATCCGCTCCAGTCCCTCGATCTCGTCCACCTGCTTCAAAAGCTGTGCAAAGGTGATGGGATGCTCCAGATTCTTTCCATAAGAATTGACATTCTGTCCCAGCAGCATGATCTCAACAACACCATCTGCCACCAGCTCTTTGATCTCCTTAATGATCTCCTCCGGTTCCCGGCTGCGCTCCCGTCCCCGGACATACGGCACGATACAGTAACTGCAGAAGTTGTTGCAGCCAAACATGATATTGACGCCGCTCTTAAAGGAATATTTCCTCTCGATTGGAAGCTCCTCCACGATCGCATCCGTGTCCTTCCAGACATCCACGATCATGCGCTTTTTGGCAGAAGTATCAAATACCCGCATTGCCAAAAGCTCCGCAAACTTAAAGATATTGTGGGTTCCAAAGATTATATCCACATTGCGATAGCTTGTTTTGATCTTATCCACCACGGTCTTTTCCTGCATCATGCAGCCGCAGAGCATCGTCAGCATTTCCGGGTTCTGCTTTTTGTACCGCTTCAGCTGGCCCAGATGACCATACACCTTTAAGTTGGCATTCTCACGAACGGTACATGTATTGTAAAGAACCAGATCTGCTTCCTCCTGATCTGTCTCCTCATAGCCGATCATCTGCAGAATACCAAGGATCTTTTCAGAATCCCTCGCATTCATCTGACATCCAAAGGTGGTCACACAGGCCGTCAGTGGTCTTCCAAGCTGTGCCTTACGCTCCTCCATCCAAAGCTGTAGCTTACGGATAAAGTAATACTGACGCTCCGGCTCCTTCTCCGGCGGTGCCACTGTCATATCCATTGTTTCGATGATCTTTGCCATTTCTAATTTATCCACAGGTTTTTACTCCTTTTCTTCAATCTTAATGAATGTTTGCACACTTGTTTTGATGATAACACACCCCTGTGAAATAGTCAAAAATCCAAAAATACGTTACGAATATTTTCCTTTACGCAAAAAGAGTCTTCCGGCAGCGAAAAACTGCCGGAAAACTCTTTTATACTTAGCCCTCCGGCCGGCACAGACCACACGGCGAATATCCCGCCTGATGCGCCGCATCAATACTATCAAAATATACCCGGTTCTTCTCATACGGAAGTCCGTTGCAGCTTGGCAAATGGAACTTTTTAGAGTTCACATTACCAATATATTTCTGTCCTTCTGCAAGGGATGGTGTGCTGTTTGCTGCATTGTCACTGCCGGATGTATCCGATCCCGATATCTGACTCTTGGAACCGTCTGCCCCGATCAGAGTACTGCTGCCATACTCCCGGTAAGACCACAGCTTGCTTGGACTCTTATTCCATTTGATCCGGCTTCCGTTACTTGTGGCAACTATGGTTCCCTGGGCATCCGTCCGGAAGATCTTCGTGCCGATTGCCTTCAGTCGGCTCATGGCGCTCTGTGCCGGATGACCGTAATTGTTGTCAGAACCGCAGCTGATCACCGTATATTTCGGCTTCATTGCCTGCAAAAACTTTTCCGAAGATGAGTTTGCACTGCCGTGATGTCCTGCCATATAAACATCACAAGAAAGGCTCTGCCCATTCTCCAGCATTTCATATTCACTTTCCGTCTCCGCATCTCCGGTGATCACGAAACGATTCTTTCCATTGACCAGCTTCAATGCAATGGAATAATTATTTTCATCTGCATAGCCACTGCTATTTGGTGCCAGGATCGTAAAGCGTGCCTTCCCCAGCTTATATTTCTTACCTGCCTTCGGTCTGGTTGTCGCAATTTTCTTCTGGGCAATAATATTGCAGTAGGACTCATATACTCTGGAGTCTGCTTTATATGCCGGAGCAATTACCCGTTTCACCTTAAAAACATTTAACGCTCCCACTACCCCATTCAGATGATCCGAATCATAATGACTTACTATCACATAATCCAGTTTCTTCACCTTCTGGCGTTTCAAATAACTAACCACCTTTGAAGATGCTTCACGGTCTCCACCATCGATCAGCATGAAATGAGCACCGGCCTGTACCAGAACAGCACTCCCCTGTCCCACGTCAATATAGTGAACCTTCATTGTAGACTTTCCTGCCGCTGCTGCCTTCTGGACACTGCCGCCTTCTAACGGCGCACTCTGTCCTTTCTGCTGTCCCGACCGGCTGCCTTGATATGTACCATCCAATCCTGTCAGACCTCCAACAAGCATTGCCGCCATGAGGAAAGTCATAATGATCCGTTTCTTAATTGTGCTCAAAAAATCTCTCCCTTCTGTGTAGGATAAAGCATCCAATACTTTTTCATTTAGTATATCACAAATTTGCAGGCAGGGGAAGCTTCTATTCAAAACCTGTTATTTTATAATAATTTCGTTTTGTTTTATTTTTTATTAAGAGTTCGATATTGCATTATTCAATATTTGTGTATA
>JBNMJP010000249.1:0-3201 GCA_050873905.1 Jutongia sp.
CCGGTGCATATGCAGTAGTAGAAGGTGTTGGAGATCACGGATGCGAGTACATGACCGGAGGCCGTGTGGTTGTCCTGGGACCAACCGGAAAGAACTTTGCAGCCGGTATGAGCGGCGGTGTTGCCTATGTACTGGACGAGGACAGCAATCTTTATCTGAAGTTAAATAAAGAGCTGGTATCCTCTGAGCCGATCACAGATAAATACGATGTACTGGAGCTCAAAGAGATGATCGAGGAGCATGTGGCAGCCACAGGTTCCAAGAAGGGTAAGATGATCCTTGATGACTTCAGCGAATATCTTCCAAAGTTTAAGAAGATTATTTCTTATGACTATGCTCATATGCTGCAATTGATCGCAAAGATGGAGGAGCACGGTCTGAGTTACGAGCAGGCACAGATTGAAGCATTTTACGAGCATAAAAATAAATAAGCTTTTGTTTGGAAAGGAGAATCATCATGGGTAAACCAACGGGATTTTTAGAATATGAGAGAAAAAATAATCAAGCAGTGGAACCACTGGAACGTATTAAGAACTTTAATGAATTTCATACACCGATGAGAGAGAAGGAACGCAGAGAGCAGGCGGCAAGATGTATGAACTGTGGCGTGCCGTTTTGTCAGTCCGGTATGATGATCGCCGGAATGGCTTCCGGTTGTCCTCTGAACAATCTGGTGCCGGAATGGAATGATCTTTTATATCATGGCAATTATAAAAAGGCACTGCAGCTTCTGCGTCAGACCAATAACTTTCCGGAGTTTACTTCCAGAGTGTGTCCTGCACTCTGTGAAGCAGCCTGTACCTGTGGTCTGAATGACACACCGGTCACCTGCAAGGCAAACGAAAACGCCATTATCGAGTACGGCTATGCCAATGATCTGATGGGACCTCAGCCGCCAAAGACACGCACTGGCAAAAAGGTTGCCGTGATCGGTTCCGGCCCTTCCGGACTGGCAGCAGCAGACCAGTTGAACCGCCGTGGTCATTCCGTTACGGTATATGAGAGAAATGATCATATCGGTGGTCTTCTGATGTATGGTATCCCGAATATGAAGCTGGAAAAATGGGTCATTGACCGGAAGCAGAAGGTCATGGAAGAAGAGGGCGTAAAGTTTGTTGTCAATGCCGATGTGGGAAAAGATGTGAAGGCGGCAGATCTGCTGAAAGAATATGACAGCGTGATCCTTGCATGCGGTGCTTCCAATCCCCGTGATATCAAGGCAAAGGGAAGAGAAGCCGATGGAATCTACTTCGCTGTGGATTTCCTGACACGTTCTACAAAGCATGTACTCACCGGCAAGAAAGAGGGCTGGGTAGATACTAAAGATAAGAATGTCATTGTTATTGGCGGTGGAGATACCGGAAATGACTGCGTGGGAACGGCGGTCCGTCAGGGAGCCAAGTCTGTCACACAGCTTGAGATGATGCCAAAGCTTCCGGATGAGCGTGCAGCCTCCAATCCTTGGCCGGAGTGGCCGAGAGTCTGCAAGACAGATTACGGTCAGGAGGAGGCGATCGCTGTCTTTGGACACGATCCTCGTATCTATCAGACTACGGTTAAGGAGTTTATCGCCGACAAGAACGGCAAACTCAAAAAAGTGAAGCTTGTGAAGCTGGAGGCAAAGAAAGACCCGAAGACCGGCCGGATGAATATGACAGAGATTGCCGGAAGTGAGTTTGAAATGCCGGCAGATGTGGTACTGATCGCTGCAGGTTTCCTGGGAGCACAGGATTATGTGGCAAAGGCATTTGGCGTGAAGCTCAATGCCCGTACCAATGTGGAGACAGCTCCGGGAGAGTTTAAGACAAGCGTGGATAAGGTATTTACAGCGGGTGATATGCACCGTGGACAGTCACTGGTTGTATGGGGCATCAATGAGGGACGCCACGTCGCCAAAGAGGTGGATCAGTTCCTGATGGGATATACGAATCTGGATTAAGATAGAAATATCAGATGAATATGGAATAAGCGTGGGAGAAAACGGGGCACGGTGTGTACGGAAAATTGGACACATCGTGTCTCGATTTTGTATGCAGATTTCAATGGCTTCGCGGATCATCCGCTGATTATATCTGTCGGGGGATTGCATTATGACCGAAAAATGTATATGATTGAAAAAAAGCTGCAGGAGGATTTATAGATCATGAAATTATTGATTCAGAGAGTAAGAGAAGCATCGGTGGAAGTCGCTGGAGAGGTCACCGGACGTGTCGGTCATGGGTTCCTGGTATTTGTGGGAGTAGCTGAGGAGGATAACACAGAGATTGCAGATAAGATGATCGACAAAATGGTGAAGCTCCGGATCTTTGAGGATGAAAATGGCAAAACAAATAAGGCGATCGCCGATGTAGGAGGAAACTTTCTCGTGGTATCCCAGTTTACACTCTATGCGGACTGTCGCAAGGGAAATCGCCCTTCCTTTGTAAAGGCGGGCAATCCAAAGCTGGCGGAGGAGCTGTATGAATATATATTAAAGAGCCTGCGTGACAGGGGCTTTGAAGTGGGAGCAGGAGTCTTTGGAGCAGATATGAAGGTGTCATTGTTAAATGATGGACCGTTTACCGTGATGCTGGATTCGGAGGAAATCTGTCATTCACGGTAGGGAATGCAGGAATAAACTAAAAAATACTCTTTGACATCCCTACTCATACGATATATAATAAAGAGAATGCGTTGATACAATAGGAACGATGAATTATCATGGCGAATAGGAGGATGCAGCGTGGCAAAGTATACCAGAGATGACATATTAGACATGATTGAAGAGGAGGACATCGAGTTTATCCGTCTTCAATTTACAGACATCGCAGGAAATCTGAAGAATATGGCAACCACTGTTGACCAGATTGACAAGATCCTGGATGGCAGATGCCAGTTTGATTGCGCAGCGATCGACGGTTTTGATGGCGATATGGAGGAATTATTCCTAATTCCCGACTTAGATACGTTTGTTATTTTTCCATGGCGTCCACAGCATGGAAAGGTAGCTCGTTTTATCTGTGACATTGTGAAACCCGATGGAACGCCTTTTGACGGTGACAGCCGTTACATCTTAAAAAGAATAATTGCTGAGGCAAAGGACATGGAATACGATTTTGACGTTGCCCTTAAGAATGAGTTTTTCTTATTTGACCTTGGCGAAAACGGAGAGCCGACCCAGAATTCCAGCGAGAAGGGCGGCTATTTTGATGTTGGGCCTGC
>JBNMJP010000250.1:0-3184 GCA_050873905.1 Jutongia sp.
ATACAGAGGCGGAAAAAGCCAAAACCATGCTGCAGGGGACAGAAGAACAGCTCTGGAAACAGATAGTGAAATGTCTCAAAAATCCTCTGCTGGATATCACACCGGAGGAGAAAGATATAGAATCGCTTATAAAGCAGCTCTGCGATGTACAGGATATTGTAAAAACAAAAAAAAAGGAAAATCAAAGTGTACAGATGGCATTGGCGAAGACCTGTACAGAGCTAGAAAAGCTTCAGCAGTCACTTGAGAAGGCACAGGGGGAGGAGTCAGAGCAGCTTCGGGAAGACAGAGAAAAGCTGACTCTGCGACGGCAGAAGACTGTGGCAGCTGTTTCCGAAACGACAGCCACCCTGAAAACTATGGAAGAGCTGCCATTTGAAAACTGGGAGACAGCGGAAGCAGAAATGGATAAAATGCTTGGGACAGTGGCGGAAATTACGGATGCGATCTCATTGGCGGAGCAGACGAAAAAGGAATCGGATGATAAAGTGACATCGCTGCAGTCGGCTCTGGCAACACAGGAGGAAGCCCTGCGGGATCAACAGACAGACGAAAAAGAATGGAAAGAAAAAATGGAATTTGTCGTAAAAGAACAGGGCTTTACTTCGGCGGAGGAAATGCTTTCCTATAAGACAGAGGAGTCCGAAATATCGGATACAGAAGAAATTATAAGTGCATATGAACAGGAAATAAAAACGAATCAGGCGCAGCTGGATCAGGCACAGAAGGATGCTGCAGGAAAAGAATATATTGATATGGATATGCTGGACAATGTATGTGGGGAGAAGATGGAAGAGGTCGAATACCTGCGCAAAAACGTCAATGTTATTGAAAACAGGATCCGTATCAACACGGAGAAGCATGACAATATCGCGGCGCAGAGGGAAACGCTGGAAACAGCAGGCAAAGAATATGAGCATTGCCGGAAACTGTATAATCTGGTAAAAGGCATGACCGGAAACGGAAAGATCACTTTGGAGCAGTATATTCAGGCAGCGGGCTTTGACGGGATCATTGCTGCGGCGAACCGCCGTCTGCTTCCGATGAGTGACGGACAGTATGAGCTTTACCGACAGGATACCGTAGGTAAAAAAAGCAATAATTTTCTGGATCTGGAGGTGCTTGATAATTATACCGGCCACCGCAGACCTGTGGGAAATCTTTCCGGAGGAGAGAGTTTTAAGGCTTCTCTCAGTCTGGCGCTGGGACTGTCGGATACGGTATCCTCAAATCTGGGTGGCATTCAGATGGATGCGCTGTTTGTAGATGAAGGCTTTGGTACTCTGGATCGCAGATCCATGGACAATGCATTGGATTGTCTCATGGGACTTTCTGATGCCAATAAATTGGTGGGCATTATCAGCCACCGAGAGGAGCTGATGGAGAATATTCCGCAGCAGATCAAGGTAAAGAAGACAAAGGAGGGCAGCAGGATTACTATAGAAAACGGTATATAATAAGAACGAAATATGGCGATAAAATGCAGAAACATTATTTGACAAACACGGGCATAATGTATAAAATAAAAAGAAGCAGTAGCTTGATGCTTCTGTGCAGGATTAGTACATCGGTAGTATATCAGCTTCCCAAGCTGAGGAGGCGGGTTCGACTCCCGTATCCTGCTTGACCCGATTCGCAGGATTCTTATGAGTCCTGCGTTTTTTCTTTAACGAATGGAGGATTATTTCATGGTAATTGAACCAAAGGTAAAAGCATTTATCTGTACCACGGCCCATCCGGCAGGATGTCGTGCAGCAGTACAGGCACAGATTGATTATGTAAAGGCACAGCCAAAGACAGAGGGACCGAAAAAGGTACTGGTGATCGGTTGTTCTATGGGATATGGACTTGCTTCCCGTATTGCGGCAGCATACTCCTGCGGAGCGGACACGCTGGGGATTATTTTTGATAAGCCGGCGAAAGGCAAAAGAACCGCGACGGCAGGCTGGTACAACACGGCAGCATTTGAGGAGATCGCGACGGCAGATGGTCTGTATGCAAAAACTCTGAACGGAGATGCCTATTCGGCAGAGATGAAGGAGCAGACCATTGAGATCATTAAAAAGGATCTCGGTCAGGTGGATATGGTGATCTACAGTATTGCGGCACCGCGTAGAACGGCACCGGATGGAGTAACCTACAAGTCTGTTCTCAAGACCACAGGAGAGTCCTATACCAATCGCACCATTGATCTGAGAAACAATCAGCTCATGGAAGCAACAATTGAGCCGGCGACAGACGAGGAGATCCGGAACACCATCAAAGTTATGGGTGGT
The DNA here is from genome assembly GCA_050873905.1 of Jutongia sp. Lineage (GTDB taxonomy): Bacteria > Bacillota > Clostridia > Lachnospirales > Lachnospiraceae > Jutongia. The sequence goes on from JBNMJP010000250.1 coordinate 2,277, forward strand.
GAGGACTGGATACTCTGGATCAAAGCATTGAAGGAGGCTGGCGTTCTTGCGGATGGTGCAAAGACCGTGGCATATTCTTATATTGGACCGGAGCTGACCTATCCAATCTACAAGGAAGGTTCTATCGGACAAGCAAAGAAGGATCTTTATGCTTCCGCAGACAAGATTCAGGCAGAGATTGATGGGGTTGAGGCATATGTTTCTGTGAATAAGGCAGTGGTAACACAGTCCAGTGCGGCGATTCCGATCGTTCCGCTTTATCTGGCGATCTTGTTTAAGGTCATGAAGGAGCAGAAGGTGCAGGAGGGCTGTATTGAGCAGATGTACCGTATGATCCATGACCGCCTTTGCAATGGCGGAGACGTTGTGACGGATGAGAACCGCTTGATCCGCATGGACGACTGGGAGATGGAGCCAAAGGTACAGGAGGCAGTGGCTGAGATCTGGCAGAAGATCGATCAGGACAATCTGGAGGAGGTCACAGATCTGGAGGGATACTGGCAGGAGTTCTATGAGATTTTTGGATTCCGGATTGAAGGCGTGGATTACAGCGCAGATGTGGATGCAGATGTGCAGATCCCAAGCATTGCAGCAGAGTAGAGGAGTAATTGTGCAATTATTTTGATTACGGATTTGCGACACGGCATTATTATCTTATAAGGAAAACTGAATAAAAATTTAACAGGATGTATGTATGAAACGTTTCGTTACAGAAATGCTCATACATACATTTTTTGTATATAAGGAACTGTTCATAACAAAGTGGAAAGACGACGAGAATTATAAATGCGCTCCCAAAGGACATGCTTAATAAAATAGAAACGTAGTATAGAAAATATTCCTAAATTAAATGATAAAAATTAGGAGTATTTCACAAAAAAATATAAAAATATATTAAAATCCTTGTG
>JBNMJP010000251.1:0-3129 GCA_050873905.1 Jutongia sp.
ACAACAGGCAGTGGCAGAAGGCAAGGGCAAGATACCTGAAGGCACATCCTTTGTGTGTTCAGTGCTTAAAGGAAGGTCATGCGGTGACAGCAACCGTGGTCGATCATATCAGACCGCACCGTGGTGATCCCGTCCTGTTCTGGGACGAGAAGAACTGGCAGAGCTTATGCAAACCATGTCATGATAAAAAGACATGGAACGAGGATAACAATCCTGAGTATCGGTTCTGACGGCAGACCGTGGGGGTATCAAAATCTCTACGGAGCAAGCCGCTGAAGACCGATGGCCCCCTTTGCGTGAATTTTCGCAGAATTAAACAGGGGGGATATAAAACAGACAGGATAATTTTCGCAGAATGTACTTAAAACACGGCAAAAAGGGGTATTTTCTTTTGCCGGAAAATTATGAAAAACGCAATATTTAAGGCTGGAAAACAGTGTAAAAACATTGTTTTTCCGGCCTTTTTTCGTGTGCCGGAAGGAGAGTGAGAAAGGATGACGGACACACAGGCAAAGCAGATCAATGAGATGCGTATGCGGGGCATGGGATATAAAGCCATAGGAATGGCAATCGGACTGTCCCGTGACATCGTCAGGAATTACTGCAAGCGACATAACCTTGCCGGATATGCCACAGTGGTTTCAAAAAATATGAAACTCATGGTGGACGGTAAAGAGGTATGCCACTTCTGCGGTAATCCAATCGAACAGCCGAAGACAGGCAGACCGAGACGGTTCTGCTGTGAAAAATGCAGAAGGGAATGGTGGAAAGCACACCCCGAAGCAGTGAAGAAAAGCGAGAAGGCTTCCTACACGCTTGTATGTGAGCAGTGCGGGAAGCCATTTATTTCCTATGGAAACAAGAACAGAAAATACTGTGGCCGTGAATGTTACTTCCGGCACAGATTTTTAGCAGAGGAGGATCAGGAAGATGCAGTTTCAGAGTTATAAGATAGCAGACCTTATCCCCGCTTCCTATAATCCAAGAAAGAAGCTGAAGCCGGGTGATAAGGAATATGAAAAAATCAAGAACTCCATTAAAGAGTTCGGATATGTCGAGCCGATCATCATCAACTCAGACATGACCATTATCGGAGGACACCAGAGAGCCACGGTTCTTTCAGACCTTGGATATACGGAAGTGGAGTGTATCATGGTCGACATTGACAAGACCAAGGAAAAGGCACTCAATGTTGCCCTTAATAAGATCACGGGTGAATGGAATAAGGAACTTCTGGCAGATCTTATCAAAGACCTTGAGGATTCCGATTTTGATGTCGGTGTCACGGGTTTTGAACCGCCGGAGATAGAGCAGCTTTTCAATTCCGTGCATGATAAGAAGATCACGGAAGATGATTTCGATGTGGAAGCGGAGCTTGCAAAACCGACCGTTGCAAAGACGGGTGATGTGTGGCTGCTCGGAAAGCACCGTGTCATCTGCGGTGATTCCATTCTGCCGGAAACCTACGAAAGGCTGATGGATGGACGGAAAGCAAATCTTGTCCTGACTGACCCGCCATACAATGTAAATGTTGAGGAGACAGCCGGAAAGATAAAAAATGACAACATGCCGGATGAGGATTTCTATAAATTCCTGTTCGCAGCATTCGTCAACATGGAGCAGTCGATGGAACAGGATGCTTCCATTTATGTTTTCCATGCGGATACGGAAGGACTGAATTTCAGAAAGGCATTCAAGGATGCCGGGTTCTACCTTTCCGGCTGCTGCATCTGGAAAAAGAATGCACTGGTCCTTGGAAGGAGTCCATATCAGTGGCAGCATGAACCGTGCCTGTTCGGATGGAAGAAGGGCGGTAAGCACCAGTGGTATTCCGACAGAAAGCAGACAACCATCTGGGAATATGACCGTCCGAAGGCAAGCAAGGCTCATCCGACCATGAAGCCCGTGGCACTTATGGCATATCCGATACAGAACTCATGCATGAGCAACTGCATCGTGCTTGACCCGTTCCTCGGATCAGGTTCAACACTGATCGCCTGTGAGCAGACGAACCGTATCTGCTATGGCATCGAGCTGGATGAGAAGTTTGTGGATGTCATCGTGAACCGCTACATTGAACAGTGTGGTTCGGATGCCGATGTATATGTGCTCCGTGATAATATGAAAATTTCATATCAGGATTTATGCAGGGGAGGGATGTATAATGAAGCAGATGACATTTCTTGACCTGTGTTCCGGCATAGGCGGTTTCAGGCTCGGTCTTGAAACTGCCGGCCATAAGTGCATCGGATACTGTGAATATGATAAATTTGCAAGAGCCTCCTATGAGGCAATGTATGATACGGAAGGAGAGTGGAAAGCTCATGATGTCACAAAACTTAAATCCGAAGATGTCCCCTATGCAGACATCTGGTGCTTCGGATTCCCATGTCAGGACATCTCCGTTGCCGGAAAACAGCGGGGACTGGTCGGAAAAAGAAGTGGAATATATTACAACATTATTGACCTCATCAAAGGCAAAGAAGAAAGTGCTAAACCCACATACTTACTTGTTGAGAACGTTAAGAACCTGTTATCGATCAATGCAGGATTCGATTTTGCCTCAGTTCTGTCTGAAATGGACGAAGCAGGGTATGACTGTCGGTGGCAGGTGCTTAACTCCAAAAACTTCGGAGTGCCACAGAACCGTGAGCGTGTGTTCATTATCGCAAATCTTAGAAGCAGAGGTAGACGAGAAATATTACCTCTCACCGGAGAAAACGCAGCAGCTCTTAACCAGCTTATAGGCGGTATGCAGGGTTACCGTGTTTACGGGACCTCCGGCATTTCCGCAACACTTGTCGGCAATGCCGGAGGTGTTGGTGCTAAGACCGGACTTTATTTTATTGACCAGAGCAACCATGATCCTAAGATCACGGATACCGCAAGGTGTCTTACTGCACGGTATACTGCCGGGATGACGAACCATACGGCAATGAACTCAGCGGTGCTTGAGGTTCATCCGGTACTCACACCGGAGCGTATGGAGAAAAGGCAGAATGGCAGACGAATGAAGGAAGACGGAGAGCCGATGTTTACGCTGACCTCACAGGACAGGCATGGTGTGTTTGTCTGCGAAAAGGCAGACTCCGTGAAAGCAAGGAATGCAACAAAGACGGGGTATGATGT
>JBNMJP010000252.1:0-3085 GCA_050873905.1 Jutongia sp.
GCTCTGTACATCCTGACTGGAATAAATGTTTTGCAGATATTTGAAGGAAGAATCACCGGAAGCTGCCACTGTCTGCAGGAATGCCGGAATATCTTCGCGGTTTAATGCCGCAACCTCTTTTCTCACACGCTCATTTTCCCGGAAGAAATGAATTGCGCGCAGTACACTTCGATCTGAGGTGGCTTTACGGACTTCCGGAAGTCTCTTCCAAAATTCGTCTACCGGTACTTCATGAAGTACCTCTTTTCCGAAGAATTGTGCAACGGCTTTCATCTCGGCAGGAATCGCAGCATAATCCGGTGTCAGATCTGCATGGGATCCTTTTGTATCTGTGATACACAGGCTGTAGCCGTGTTTTGCCATGTCGAAGGAAACCTTTTCTACAACGGGATTGGCAGGATCTGCAAAATCAATATGTACAAGGCTTCCGACAGAGCATGCCATCTGATCCATCAGGCCGCATGGCTTGCCGAAATACACGTTCTCGGCATATTGCCCCATGATCGCAATCTTGATCGGGGAGATCTTCATATCATTATACAGACCGGAGAGAATCGTTCCGATGATCGTCTCAAAAGCGGCAGAGGAGGAAAGTCCTGCACCGATCAGAACATCGCTTGTAATATATGTCTGAAAACCACCGATCTGATAGCCCTTTTCCTTTACAGCGAATAACACACCCTTGATCAGGGCGAGCGTGGATTCTTTCTCGGATTCCTGCAGGGACAGATCCTTCAGATCGACGGTGATCAGATCGTATCCATCGGAGATAACTTTTACGACCGGCTCAGCCAGAGGTGTTACGATCGCGATCGCATCGTTGTTGATCGAAGCGGCAAGAACTTCACCGTGCTGGTGGTCTGTATGGTTTCCTCCGATCTCACTGCGGCCGGGTGCGCTGTAGATGGAGACTTCGCCGGCACCGAACGCCTTTTCGTAGCATTCGATCGCCCGGATGTACCGCTCTGTCTGATAGGCGATACGGTCGGCATCGATGTAGATATCCGTTAAAAGTTCCCGGTAGGCTCCCTGACGGAAAGCCTCCTTAAGTGTGGTGGTTTGATTCATGATGAAATCCTCCCTTGCGTGTATGATGTGTTCTATATAACGAATCGTAAGCAATCCTGTAGTATAGAAAGATATAGTAATTACTTGCTTTTGTTATACAGGCGGAAGCGCAACCGAGTGCGCTGATAAATTCCAAACCTAAAATTTATGATACGGTATCTATATCGAATTGTCAATAAGGGGAATGAGAGAAAGCAATCTGTGACAACGCAGAGAAAAAAGGGATCTTTCATGAGAGAAGGGTGGAATAAGCACCGGAAGAGCGCAAAAGTGGATTACGCCGTGAGGTCTTACAAAGTGTCGGAAAAGCTAAGAAGGGAGGATGGGAGGAAGGAAGACCGGGACGAAAAAGACCGGGACAAAATGAAAAGAAAAAAGGGAAAAGCTGATTGACAAAATGCGCAACTGCTGATAATCTAATGACAATAAGTTGCGCAATACCCTGTAAAGGAGGTTTAGAAGAAAATGGCAAAACACGAGGAATCTATACCGGCAAAGGGGCGGGAGCAGGGCAGGATCACGATCAGTGATGTTGCAGAGGCATTAGGAATATCCAAGACAACCGTGTCCAGAGCGATTTCCGGGAAGGGCAGGATCGGAGAGCAGACGAGACAGCGGGTGCTTGACTATATAGAGGAGAATAATTACAGACCGAATCTGATGGCGCAGGGACTGGCACAGTCCAAGACGTATAATATCGGCTGGGTGATACCGGGCGATTCGACGATTACGGATCTTCCTTTTTTTCAACGGTGCATGATCGGGATCAGTGAGGTTGCATCGAAGGAGAATTATGATATTCTGATTTCGATGGTCTACGATCATGAGCTGGAGCATTTGCGCCGGGTCGTTGAGAATCATAAGGTAGACGGTATTATTCTGGGGCGTACGCTGATCGACGATGAAAGAGTACGTTTTCTGAAAGAGCAGGATATCCCGTTTGTCGTCATCGGAAGTTCTGAGGAACCGGGAGTTGTACAGATTGATAATGACCATATCAGGGCATGTGAGGAACTGACCTCGATCTTGATCATGAAAGGAATCCGCCGTCTGGCATTGATCGGCGGAGATGAGAATCATGTTGTAAACCAGACACGAAGAAAAGGATTTGAACGGGCGGTTGCAGCGCAGCAGCTGAAGGAAGAGGACGTATTCATCTATATGAATGGGGAGACAAAGGTGGATATAGAGCGTTATGTGGAAGAGGCTTTGCGCAATCATGTAGACTGCATTGTTACGATGGATGACCGGATCGGTTATGAGGTGATCGGCGTCCTGAAGCGGGAGAATATCCATATACCGGATCAGATCAAACTGGCGTCCTTTTACAGCAGTGATCTGCTGGAAAGCAACCAGCCGGCAGTTACGGCGCTGCAATATGATCCGAAGGAACTGGGCGTGGTTGCCTGCAAGACGCTGTTTGATATGATGGATGGACGGCGGGTAGACGGCAAAGTTCTGCTCAGCTACGAAGTGGCACTGAGGGGTTCTACACAATAGTTATACTCTTATCTTGAAGAGGCATCACATAACAGTCATGCTCTTATTCCAGAGAGGCACCGGATGGTGCCTCTTTTTTGGAATAGGGAAATGCTCGTAACGTAGAGCGGAGCCAACGAGAATTGCGAAGCAATTCTTGTTGGGCAAAACGCTGGTTTTGCTCTGTAGGAAACTTGTCGTTTCCTATAACACAAAAAACACACCGTGAGGATGCACATTTCGCGGAAAAGGGAACGATTGCGCAATGGGTTGTGCTGAGGGGACAGAAGAATCTGGCAAAAATACGTGAAAACAGGAGGGATTGCAGGGGGTGGCAGAATCGCAGTTGAAAGAATGTCACAAAAAATAAATAAAAATGTTGACATTGTTGTGAATGTTTGCTATGATGCAAATACAGAACAACCGATTGCGCAGAAAAAAGCGCACAAAAGGTAATCGAAAACCAATCACGATACAGTGATAGTGATTAAGGAGGATTTTTGTTATGAAGAAAAAACTATTATCCATGCTGTTAGCA
>JBNMJP010000253.1:0-3084 GCA_050873905.1 Jutongia sp.
ATTGAAGGGAGAATGAGATTATGCCATTTATTGATTCAAAGGTGACCGTAAAAATGAGTGAGGACAAAAAGGAGCAGATCAAGGCTAAGCTTGGTCAGGCGATTGGTCTCCTGGGCAAGACCGAAAGCTTTCTGATGGTAGGCTTTGAGGATGAATATGATCTGTATATGGGAGGAAGCAAGCTGGATAAGGGCGCATTTGTTTCTGTTAAGGTGTTTGGACAGTTACAGTCCGGTGCCTGCGACAGTATGACAGCCAAGATCTGCGATATCCTTCAGGAGGAGCTTGGAATTCCGGGCAAAGCAGTTTACGTGACCTATCAGGGGATCAATGACTGGGGCTGGAACGGCAGCAATTTTTAGTTCAGTTTACGCATGGGACAGTTGCAGGGGGCAGATCGCATTTTGTACGCTGTTTTCCAGTGAATAAACCCCTTGCAATCATAAAATGTATGTGGTATGCTTAGATATATGGTTGTTTAATTGAATTATGAAACAGACATTGAAGGAGACAAAGTTCTGAAACCATGCTTTTTGACAGGAACATGATGCCACCGACTGAGAGCACATGACCGGCAGAGGACAGAATGGAGAACACTCCGGAGTTCGCAGGCTGAACAGGTATCAGCGAGTAGGCTTGTGCGCGGACACGGCGTTATGTGAAGAGATACAGACCATTTTTCAGATGTATTATAGATGGTCTGTGAATTGCGGGTGGTACCGCGGAAGAAGATCCGTCCCCAGAAGTGATATGATGTCATATCATTTCCGGGGATTTTTTGTTTCTTTTTGCAGGGGCACCTGAAAATTGTATCAAAAGCGGATAACCGCTATAAAACAGTATCCGGAAGGGATACGGAAAGGCATGGTTTTATTATGGAATTTATAACTGGAGTAGCGAAGAAGGATACGCTGGAGATCAGTGAGATTCTCGCAGGAGATTATGAAGGAAAGACGATCAAGGTCAATGGCGCAGTGCATACCATCCGTGATATGGGTGATGTGGCATTTGTCGTTCTCCGTAAGAGAGAGGGACTGTTGCAGTGTGTGTATGAGGAAGGTGTCACCAAGTTTGATCTCAAGACCTTAAAGGAAGCGGCTACCGTAGAGGTAGAGGGTGTTCTGGCAAAAGAGGACCGTGCACCGAACGGTGTGGAGCTTCGTCTGAATACGATCCGCATTCTGTCTGAGCCGACAGAGCAGATGCCTCTGCAGATTTCCAAATGGAAATTAAAAACATCTCTGGAAGCAAAGTTGAATTATCGTCCGGTATCACTCCGTAATGTGCGTGAGCGTGCCAAATTCCGTATTCAGGAGGGTATCGTAAGAGGTTTCCGTGATTTCCTGTACGAGCAGGGATTTACCGAGATCCATACACCGAAGCTTGGCGCAAAGAGTGCCGAGGGTGGAGCAAACCTCTTTAAGCTGGAGTATTTCCACAGACCGGCAATCCTGCAGCAGAGTCCCCAGTTCTATAAGCAGATGATGGTTGGCGTATTTGACCGTGTATTCGAGACGGCACCGGTGTTCCGTGCAGAGAAGCACAACACAAAGCGTCATCTGAACGAGTATACTTCTCTGGATTTTGAGATGGGATATATTGACGGTTTTGAGGATATTATGGCAATGGAGACCGGATTTTTGCAGTATACCATGGCTCTTTTGCAGAAGGAGTACAGCAGAGAGTTAAAGATTCTTGGAGTAACCCTTCCAAATACGGACAAGATCCCTTGTGTACGTTTTGACGTGGCAAAGAAGCAGGTTGCAGAGAAATATAACCGTGAGATCCGTAACCCGTATGATCTGGAGCCGGAGGAAGAGGCTTTGATCGGTCAGTACTACAAAGAGGAATGTGATGCGGATTTCGTATTTGTGACACATTATCCATCCAAGAAGCGTCCTTTTTATGCAATGGATGATCCGGAGGATGAGACATATACCTTAAGCTTTGATCTTCTGTATCATGGTCTGGAGATCACTACGGGCGGTCAGCGTATCCACAGCTATCCGGAGCTTCTGGCAAAGATGGAGAAGCGTGGTATGACAGAGGAAGGAATGGAGCAGTATCTCAGCGCATTTAAGCACGGTATGCCGCCACACGGTGGACTGGGTATCGGTATGGAGCGTCTGACTATGCAGCTTCTCGGTGAGGAGAATGTCCGTGAGACTACATTGTTCCCAAGAGATCTGAGCCGTCTGGAGCCATAGGACAGATGGACAGATGGACAGAAGGTGAAACGGACAGGCTGTTTAGTCTGATCCCGGAAACGATTTTGATTGAAAATGATGTCTGCAAGCAGGCAGACGGAGGAAAGGCAGGATATAAATATGGCAAATGTAATTTCAGATGAGACAATTGAGTATGTCGGTATTCTGGCGAAGCTGGAGCTGAATAAGGAAGAGCAGGAGCAGGCCAAGAAGGATATGGGCGAGATGTTGGATTATATTGATAAGCTGAATGAACTGGATACCAGCGGTGTAGAGCCAATGTCCCATGTATTCCCGGTAAATAATGTATTCCGTGAGGACGTGGTTACAAACGGAGACGGACATGAGGCAACACTTGCAAATGCACCGGAAGTAAAGGAAAATGCATTCTTAGTTCCGAAAACGGTATAGTGTGAAAAGTAAAACAGTAGAAATCAACAAGAAAGGATTGGTGATTTGATGTCATTGATGCAGCTTACGGCTGTAGAGCTGGGCAAGAAGATAAAAGCGGGAGAGGTTTCTGTGGTTGAGGCAACAGAGGCTGCTCTTAATGCCATTGAGGCAAAGGAAGAAAAAATCAACAGTTTTGTGACAGTGGACCGGGAGGGTGCGCTGAAGCAGGCGGAGGAAGTACAGAAAAAGATTGATGCAGGGGAGCTTACATCACCTCTGGCAGGTGTATCGGTTGCCATTAAGGATAATATGTGTACAGAGGGTCTTCTGACCACTTGCAGCTCTAAGATTCTTGGTAACTTTGTACCGACATTTACGTCAGAGGCAGTACTGAATCTGCAAAAGGCGGGGGCAGTCATTCTCGGAAAGACCAACATGGACGAGTTTGCCATGGGAAGTACCACGGAGACATCTGCTTTTGGAG
>JBNMJP010000254.1:0-3076 GCA_050873905.1 Jutongia sp.
ATTATGATAAAACTATCTGGATACCATTCCCTGTTGTTTCATATATTGGAGAACTGTCTCCGGTACATACTCTGAAATATCCGCCTGATATCTCAAAAGTTCTCTCACGGCGCTGGAACTGATATAGGCATATTCCGGTGCCGTTGCCAAAAATACTGTATCGGCATTTTGATTCATTTTATAATTGGCCTGTGCCAGCGGAAGCTCATATTCAAAGTCTCCCGACGACCGAAGTCCCCGGATGATCACATCTGCCTTCTGCTGCCGTACAAAATCCACCAGAAGTCCCTCGAAGGAACATACCGTAACATTGGTCTGGTCTTTAACAATCTCCCGAAGCATTGTCACACGTTCCTCTTTGGAAAACAACGGATCTTTGGCACTGTTGACCAAAACTCCTACCACCAGCCGGTCGAACATCCGGGATGCACGGCAGATCAGGTCAACATGACCGGTTGTCACCGGATCAAAACTTCCCGGAAATACTGCTGTACTCATATCTATTCTCCTTCTCCAGCTGCCGGTTCCTTACAAATAAATATATGACAGTTGTTTTTATATTCCTTGATTCTCTCCACATACCATCCGGAAGACGGCGGCATAACAATAGGATCATCCTCCATAGATGCCTCCACAATGATCCTGGTATCATCATGAACCAGAGCAGATTCTGTCAGATACGGAAGAATCCTTCTCTCCAACCCCATACTGTAAGGTGGATCCATAAATATAATATCAAAAGCTTTCCCCTGCTGGTCCAGTCTTCGCAATGCCTGAAGCACGTCCATCCCCATCACCCTGGCCTGCTCCTCAAAATGAGTATGCGCCAGATTGGTCCGGATGCAGCGCAGAGCCTCTCTGTCGTTGTCTACCAGCACTGCTTCTGCCGCTCCCCTGCTCAGTGCTTCAATCGCAATACCTCCACTGCCACTGAACAGATCCAGAAAACGGGCATCATATAGATCCTGTTGTATAATATTAGATAATGTCTCTTTAATCTTATCCGAGGTCGGTCTGGTATGACGTCCTGCCGGAGTTTCCAATTTCAAACGTCTCGCCGTTCCTGCAATCACTCTCATTGCATTCCCTCATTTCCTTTGAATTTCGTGCATTCACACAATACAAGATAGTATTTATTGTACCACATTCCATTAGGGTGGTCAATCATACATCTGCCTCTGTCAGTGTCATTAACTGGTCTCTTGTGGGCTCCTCCAGAGTAACAAGCCGGTTTGCCTGATTGACGATCATTTTTTCAAAAAGATTACGCACTCCTCTGGCATTCCCAAAATCCTGTTTCTCCTGCTCGTTCATCGCTGCCAGACGAAATCCTATGCGTTTCAATGCATTCTCCTCCACGGTCATGCCTGCCTGTCCCGCCATGACTTTCAAGATTTCCAGCAACTGCGTCTGTGTATAATCCTCAAAGGCAATAAATTTATTGAACCGGGAGATCAGGCCGGTGTTGCTCCGCAGAAAGTGTTTCATTTCCTCCGTATACCCTGCCACGATCACCACAAGGTCATCTCTGTGATCCTCCATCATCTTTACAAGGGTATCTACTGCCTCGGAGCCATAATCATTTGACGCATCCGGACTGATCAATGCATAAGCTTCATCAATAAAAAGGACTCCTCCCAATGCCTGCTCCACAACTTCACGGACGTTGATCGCTGTCTGGCCCACATATCCTGCTACCAGTCTGGATCTGTCTGTTTCTACAAGCTGTCCCCCTGACAGTATTCCAAGCTCCCGATAAATCCGTGCTACCAGTCTGGCAACCGTAGTCTTACCGGTGCCCGGATTACCGGTAAATACCATATGATAGGACATATCCATCATGGGAAGATCCATTTTTTCCCGCATTTCCCGAACCTTAATGAGATTCACCAGAGAATGTATCTCCTCTTTCACGGCCTCCAGTCCCACAAGACGGTTTAATTCCTCCAACAGTGCTGCTATCTTTTTTTCTCTTGCTTCTTTTTCTGCTTTTTCCCTCTCCTGCAGACGTTTCTTCACCTTTTGAAACTCCTGCTGGGCAGCCCTCTGTTCTTCCTCCAGTCTCTGTTTCTCCTTTTGGAATTCTTTTTCGGCCGCCCTGCGCTCCTCTTCCAAGCGCTGCTTTTCTTTTTCAAACTCCTGCCGGGCTGTTTTCTGTTCTTCCTGAAGTCTGTTCTTTGCTTTCCTGTGTCTTCCGGATCTTTCTTGCTGCGTTTTTTCTCCCATAAGCCAGGAAACTCCGGAGGAAATCTTTCCGGAATTCAGCTTATGCAATATGTAGCTCTCCTCACAGGTGCTGTCCGGACATTCTGCACATACAAACATCACTGTCTGTTGAAAAAATCCCCGGATGTATGCCTGTCCCCTCGGATCTGCCCGATCCGTCATCTCCATCATACAAAGCAGCACATTGATCAGCGTATCCATAAAAACAGCCGCATATTTAGTATCGCCCTTTGTATCATACACGCCGCAGATCTGGATCAGCACCGGCGGCATTGCCGCATATTTCTCCGCATATTGCACCGTTTCTGTTGTAAATTCCTTTTGCTGCCCAGCCAGCTCCAGGGGATCCGAATCCGTAATACTGTGCATATACTCCCATTGCTGCTCAGAAAGTGACCCCATATGAACCGCCATTCCTACCATCAAAGACTGTACATACAGATCCAGAATCCGGTATACGGACTGTTTCATCACGGACTCGGCCTGTTTCCAGTAGCCTTCCTGTTCAATATCTCCACATATCTTGACCAGCTTCTGATAATACTGTCTGCCCATTGCGGTAATCTCCGCCTGAGAATACATTGCACTGCTTCCCATTTCGAACCCTCCTTTCCCTTTCGATAATGCATCATGAGACATTTGGTATGATTGTACTACAATTTGCATCACGAAACAACTTTCCAAAAGTAATTTTTATAAAGATTTGTAACAAAAAAAGAAACCGTGGATACGGTTTCTTTTGTATACCTATAATACCGAAAAGCGCCTACGCACGCTCTACTGCTCCAGAACGTAAACATCCTGTACATACCGGCATCTTCTTTGTGCCACCATTCACCTTGACCTTAAC
>JBNMJP010000255.1:0-3067 GCA_050873905.1 Jutongia sp.
ATCTACGGTATTCAAAATATCTACGATTGCATCGACACCACCTACAATGGTGTAATCCTGATTAACAAGAGACGCAAGTTTCTGCTCCAGCACCTTCTCCACTTCCTTGATCACATCCGGTGAAGTCCTGTCCATCTGGGCAATACGCTTTGCCACATCCGTCTGTTTATCCGGCGATAACGCCGATATAATGACCGATGCCTGTGCGGAAGACAGGTATGATAAGATTAATGCAATGGTCTGTGGATGCTCGTCCTGAATAAAATTCAGAAGCTGGCTGGCATCTGTCTTGCGGACAAACTCGAAAGGACGGACCTGCAGAGAGGCTGTCAGCTTTCCGATCACATCTCTTGCCCTTTCCGCACCAAGGGCCTTTTCCAAAAGATCCTTGGCATATCCGATACCACCTTCTGCAATATATTGTTGAGCCAGACACACCTCATAAAACTCATCCATCACTTTATCTTTTACCGACGGCGAAACACTTCTGGTATTGGCAATCTCCAGCGTGATCTGCTCAATTTCGTCCTCCTTCAAATGCTTAAATACAGACGAAGACTTGTCCGGTCCTAATGCGATCAAAAGGATTGCCGCTTTCTGGATCCCTGATATTTCCTCTGACTTTGCCATTTTCATCCTCCATTTCTGCCTCAGATCTGTGGCATCATTATCTTCCAATTATAGCGGATAAAGGAATTGCACACTGCAATTCCTTTATAATATTCATACAATTATTCCCAGTCGTCTGAGATCCAGTTACGAAGCAGCTGGGCAACCGCCTCCGGATTTTCATCGACAAATTTTTCTATCATCTTTCTCGTCTCAGACTTATCACTAAACTCAATATCCTCTAAGGACTGATTTTCCTTTGTAGTCGCCAGAAGCTGTTCTACTGAAAGCTCCGGCTCTTCGTCAGCAACAGCAACCGGTGCTGTTCCACGTACTACCACAAAGATCAGCAGTGCAATGATCAGTACCGCCAATATGATCATCAGATAATCTGAGATACTACGGCTCTTGGTTGTTTTCTGTACAAACTTCGGGACTTCATATCCCACAACGGTAATAGAACCAGCAGCAACACCAGATGCACTGGAAAGAAGCTGTATCTCTGTGTTTGGCACTGTAAATGTCGTTGTCTGATTGTTCTGAGCCATAAACTCATCAAAGGTCATGTTATCAAGAGTGCCATCCTTTTCCAGCTGGGCCTCATCATATACCTTATATCTGGTCACAACAATCCCAAGAGAGGACTGATCCAGCTGTATCGCCGGCTTCTCCTGTTTGATATTTTCAATAGTCTCATCCGTCAGAAGACCGGTAAGCTTTTCATATTCCTGAGAAGAACTGTTGGAATTACCATCATTGATGACATAATCCGTCTCGTCATTGTCATTAGAATCTGTGCCCGGAACACCACTGACCGTACCGGAAGATCCCTCATTTTTAGAATGAACATAATTGGTAGGATATCCATAATCCCGACCGTCTGCGACACTATATTTTTTGGTCAGAGTCTCAATCTTGTTCATATTGAACTGGATTCCCTGCGTTCCGACCTGTACATCATCATAACCACAGCGCACCAAAAGATCTACCAGATTGGATGCGATGGTATTTCTTAATCGCTCACAATACTCCGTCGAACCACCTGTAAGATCTCCTCCAAGTCCATCACTGGTAAAACCATTATATAGACATTTTCCATTGTAATCATTGATAATGACATGATCCACATCCGTACCAACTGCATTCGCCAGCCAGTATGCCAGATTCTGTGCCACATCCGAGGTCAGCTGCTTTTCGTTTTTCTGGTTTACATCAACCATTGCTGTCACAGAAGTGACATTTTCCTCGTCCAAAATGCTATAAGTACTTTCCGGCACATCAATAAAGACCTTGGCATCATCAATAAAGGAATACTGCACCATGCTTGCTTTTAATTCACTCTGCAGAGCGAGCACCCGTTTTTGGTTCTTCTCACTCTCTGTGGTGGAAATGCTGTTATTAAACGCATCATCCCAGGTATATCCCTTATCTGTAAGATTATTATCACTCATGCAGTAAAAGGCCTTTGTCATATCCTGATCGTGGACATATAACGTCAGACCATCCTTTGAGCTTTTATTAGCAATCCCTTCATCATCCAATGCCTTTACCATACTGGATGCATCGTCCAGATTGCTAAATTGCTGAAACCTTGTCCATGTAGGACGTGAGACAAGATATGCCATCACACCGATCAATACCAGTACAACACATATGACCGATATAATTATGGTTTTCTGTCTGCTTGTATATCTATTCCAGAATTCCACTACCTTTGCTGGAATTTCCTGTACTCTTTCCTTCATAATACAACTCTCCTAACATTTGTCTATGCCATCCAAATTGATGATCCTTCTCTGCTTTTCATATTATGATACATTAAAACTGCAGGTTCATCAATTCTCTGTAGCCTGACATAAAGGAGTCTCTCACTGCCACAACATACTGCAACGAAATATTTGCCTTCTGCTGTGCAATCTGAAGATCATGAATACTCTCTGTCTCTCCCATTGAGTACTTCATTTCCTCCACCTCAGCCGCATTACTGTAATCATTGGCATCACTGATCATATTAGCCGCTGAATCAAACAATGCCTTAAAGGCTCCGTTTCCCTGTACTGTCCCCGTACTGCTGTCATCCATCGATGATGATATCTGTGGGACCTTAAAAGCATTGATCAAATCCACATTTGATAGTGCTGATAATTCCATATATACTCTCCATTCTTTGACCGACCCGTTATTTGCTCCGCAACGGATGATCATTTTCTATGCAGCGTCTTTCCCCTCCCTGGTCTACGCTGGTATATCAATATTATTTGCCGACCTCTAATGCTTTCAGGGCCATATTTTTGGCCGCATTAAATGCCGTAACATTCGCCTCATAAGAACGACTTGCGTCGATCATATTTGTCATTTCTGTCACTGTATTAACATTTGGGTATGTAACATAACCATTCTCGTCCGCATCAGGATTGGATGGGTCATAAACCATTCTTCCCTCCGTATCGGTGTCCTC
>JBNMJP010000256.1:0-3011 GCA_050873905.1 Jutongia sp.
CTGTGGATGTGTATCAGGAGACACTGACACCACAGCCGTCATGGGAAAAGATATTAAATCATCTGGTGCCTAATTACGTCAATGGATTTATCTATGGTGCGCTGGTGGAATCCTATGCCAGTGAGCATAATGCCCGAATGATGGCAATGCAGTCGGCAACGGACAGTGCAAAGCAGATTCTGGCGCAGCTTTCCATTGAATATAACCGTGTGCGTCAGGCGGCGATCACACAGGAGATTACAGAGGTTATCAGTGGTGCAAAGGCATAGAAACGCAAAAAATAGTACATAATGTGCAGAAAGGCATGGTTATGATTATGAAAAAAGGAAAGATAGTTCAGATATCCGGTCCTGTCATTGATGTGGAATTTGAGGACAGTGATCTTCCATATATTAAAGATGCGCTGGAAGTGGACAATGACGGAAAACGCTGTGTGATGGAGGTTGCACAGCACATCGGAAATAACACGGTGCGTTGTATAATGCTGGCGTCCAGTGAGGGCCTTCATAAGGATATGGAGGTAATTGCTACCGGCAGCGGAATCAAGGTGCCCGTTGGGGAGAAGACCCTGGGACGTTTGTTTAACGTGCTGGGAGATACGATTGACAAGGGAGAGGATCTGAAAGAAGAAAAACACTGGTGTATTCACCGGGATGCACCGGGATTTGAGGAGCAGAGTCCGGCGGTAGAGGTACTGGAAACGGGCATCAAGGTCATTGACCTTCTGGCACCGTATGCCAAAGGTGGTAAGATCGGACTGTTTGGAGGTGCCGGTGTTGGTAAAACAGTGCTGATCCAGGAGCTGATCCAGAATGTTGCCACGGAGCATGGCGGCTATTCTATCTTTACCGGTGTCGGTGAGCGTTCCCGTGAGGGAAATGATCTCTGGTCTGAGATGAAGGAATCCGGTGTACTGAATAAAACGGCGTTAGTGTTCGGACAGATGAATGAGCCGCCGGGAGCCCGTATGAGAGTGGCTGAGACAGGGCTTACCATGGCAGAATATTTCAGGGATGAAGAGCATCAGGATGTACTTTTGTTCATTGATAATATTTTCCGTTTTGTGCAGGCGGGTTCTGAGGTATCGGCGTTGTTAGGGCGTATGCCGTCAGCGGTAGGTTATCAGCCGACTCTTGCCAATGAGGTTGGTGAGCTGCAGGAGAGAATTGCATCGACGAAAAATGGTTCTGTTACTTCGGTACAGGCTGTCTATGTACCGGCAGATGATCTGACCGATCCGGCTCCGGCAACAACCTTTGCCCATCTGGATGCCACAACGGTGCTTTCCAGAAAGATTGTGGAGCAGGGCATTTATCCGGCAGTGGATCCGTTAGAGTCAAACTCCCGTATTCTGGAGGAGGATATCGTAGGAAAAGAGCATTATGAGACTGCCCGCAGAGTGCAGGAGATCCTGCAGAAGTATACAGAGCTTCAGGATATTATTGCGATTCTTGGTATGGAGGAGCTTTCCGAGGAGGACAAGATCACGGTGTACCGTGCCAGAAAGATACAGCGTTTCCTGTCACAGCCGTTCCATGTGGCAGAAACCTTTACCGGTGTGCCGGGAAAATATGTACCTTTAAGGGAAACGGTGCGGGGCTTTAAGATGATCATTGACGGCGAGATGGATGATTACCCGGAACAGGCATTTTTCAATGTGGGAACCATTGATGAGGTAATTGAGAAGGGTAAGAAACAGCTTTGACGGCATAAGTGAGGGTTGATTATGGAGAATACATTTTTATTGAATGTGACTGCCTGTGACCGTGTATTCTTTGAGGGACGCTGCCGGCAGGTGGTGATCCCCCTGGAGGATGGCGAAAAGGAGATTCAGGCACATCACGAAAATATGGTCTTTGCAGTGGAAGTGGGTGAGCTGCGGATCCAGACAGAGGATGGAGAATGGATCACAGGTGTGGTTGGTGCCGGGTTTGCCCAGGTGATCAACAACCGTGTCAGTATTCTGGTGGATACCGCAGAGCATCCGGAGGAAATTGATGTGCGCAGAGCCAGAGAAGCGGAGGAGCGTGCCAGAGAGCAGCTCCGCCAGAAACAGAGCATTCAGGAATATTATATGTCCAAGGCATCTCTTGCGCGGGCAATGTCGAGACTCCGGTACAGCAGTAAGGATGATATGCGTGTCTGAGATTGATATGGCAGAGAGGATTTTTATAATATAACTACAGAAGTAGTTTTATGAAATAAAAGAGAAAACCAATGTTTTCTGATACGTGAAAAAGAGCCTGTTATCTGGTGATTATTCAGATAACAGGTTCTTTTGGATCCAGTCGCAAAGATATGTATGAAATTCCATGATCGCCGGATTCTGAGCGGAAGCCTTCGGAATGGAAGCGATCACCTGACGACTGCAGTCCGGCTTATTAATGGAAAGCAGCTTTACCTGATCCGGGGACGGCTTTTTCCAGCAGTACTGTGGCCAGAAGCCTACACCGAGTCCGGCGGCGATGAGATCCCGTACAGTTTCCGGATTGTCACTTTCATATACGATATTTGGCGTAAAATGAATGGACTGGCAGAACAGATCGCAGATAGCACGCAGAGGCCGGTTGCTTTCCAGACTCACATAGGACTCCTTGGCGGTTCGCTCCAGCTTTATGGAGGAGAGGGAAGCCAGCTTGGAATCTGCCGGTACTGCCAGATAGAAATCTTCCTGAAACAGAAGATGCTGGGATGGCAGAAGCTCCGTATCACTGCGGACAGCAGAAACGATATAGTCAGCAGTGGGATCGTCCGGCTTCTGGGAAAGCTTAAATTTCACCTCCGGATGAATGGTACGGTAGGAAATGATACAGCTGGTAATGATCGCAGAGGCAGAACGAAGATTCATATGGATCACAGGCTGGCTCTGGGAGGCATCCTTGATCTCCTCCGGAAGACGGTCCAAAGCGGATATGATAGGGAGCAGCTTATTTTGTAACAGTCGGCCGTTGCTGTTTAAGGAGATATGGTGGTTTTCACGGTCAAAAAGAGACACGTCCAGCTCTTCCTCC
>JBNMJP010000257.1:0-3003 GCA_050873905.1 Jutongia sp.
AGAATATAGCCGTCCATCTGTTCTGCTTTCAGCACATGGGTATGGCCGTGGATCAGAATGTCTCCCTCACATAACGGCGGCAGATTGTTCTGATTGTAAACATGTCCGTGAGTTGCATAGAAAGTCTTTCCATCAATGGCGAGAATACAGTAGTCTGCCATCACCGGGAAATTTAAGACCATCTGGTCCACCTCTGCCTCACAGTTTCCGCGCACGGTGCAGATCTCATTTTTGCGCTCATTGAGCATGGCGATCACTTCCTTCGGCGCATACTCCTTCGGAAGATCATTTCTCGGTCCGTGATACAGAAGATCACCGAGCAGAATCAGACGCTCTGCACCCGAACGGTCATAGGCCTCCAGCATTTTTCTGCAATACCATGCAGATCCGTGAACATCTGATGCAAACATGTATTTTTTCATCATATCTTTTTCTCCCAGTCGCCCTCCCGTCTCAAAAATTATGACAGATGTGGCAACGGTTCTCCTTCCTTTTTTTCAGGTAACTGTCGCAATTTTGGCTCAGAGCAAATGGCAACAGGTGCTTTTTATCGTCTCCTGATTGTTACATAATATTTTATAACCTTGCCAGATAGTTGTCAACGAAAGACACTATCTGGCCGCCGTAATATATTTTCCGCGGTAGCCGTCCATTCCGCCATACAAATCCGCTGTCTGAAAACCCATCGCGGACAGCTGGCGCGCCGCAAGCAGACTGTTCGGTCCATGATAACAGTAAAGAACGATCAGACGGTCTCTCGGGAATTCTAAGATCCTCATCCGCCAGGAATCTCCCGGAAAATTGATCGCTCCCTGAATATGGCCTGCCTCATAATCCCGGCGTTCCCTTAAATCCGCCAGAAAGAGCTCCCTTCCTTCGTCAAGATAGCGTTCCAGATCCCTGCTGCTGATCAGACACCACATGTCAGCCCCTCTATCGTCCTCTTTTTATCAGAATATGTAAGGGCACACCACTTTGTCCCAGATTTCTCCGGGATGAAACGGTATGCCACCTTCCACGTATTTTCGATCTCGATCTGATCTGCCGTCTGAAAGCCCATTTGCGGGCTGTAATCCGATTTACGGTTCTCTTTTACTGTTCTCTCTGATTGTTCTGATTACTCTGGTTGTTCATCTTGTTTCGGGATGAATTTCTGCCATAGCTTTTCTCGTAATCATCGCGCTCTTCCCCGCTGTTGTTCTCACTGCGGTTTGAGTAGGAATCCCGGCTGTTGTTTCTCGCGTTATTTCTACTGTTGTCTCGGAAGCTGTTTCTGGAATTGTCTCTGGAATTGTTCTGACTGTTGCTGTAAGAATCTTTCATGTCATTTTCCTCCTGAACATCATAATTTTTAATGCAGGATTAGTATGAACCTGTGATGTCTCATCTATACCGCCAGATTCTGGCTTCCAGATCTGGAAATTCATCGCCGTTTTAGAATGCAAAGCACCGACAAAATCCATTGGTGTTTGTGCAACACGAAAACGCCAGCACTCCCTGTGATTTGCCCGCTTCCAGACAGTTAATCTCTTGCATTTTTCCGACGTATAACGTATAATAAACTAGAAGAAAATCGATTTCCCTTAAAATCATTTTCTTCAGCCTTATTAATTATTTTATACTCCCCTCAGAAAGAGTCGGAACAGCTCCCCTGTCCCGGCTCTTTCTCCATTCATGCAGGATTCTGCAAGATAAAAATCCCACCCCAACGATTGCCACAGAGCCTGATATAGAACCAGCAATAAGAACCATAATTGAGAACGTGTATCTATACAAAAAGACGGCAAAAGGCCGTAAAACGCCTCTTCCCGTCTCATTTTTTCTGTCTCGTCCTGCTGTCCTGTTCTATTTTCGCATCTCTCTTTTAACTGATCCTGGTCTGACAGATTATGTGAAAATCAGAATCGATTAGAATACACTGACAATCTTGATCGGTGTGCGGTAATTCCACTTGGAAACCTTGATTCCGGTACGCTCTGTGGAAGCGTGAACGATCTTGCCGTCACCAATGTACATTGCTACATGGCTGATGCTTGATCCCTTTCCGTAGAAAATCAGATCGCCCGGCTGCATATCGTTTGAAGTGATCTTGTGTCCCTGCGTTGCCTGAGAGCTTGAGGAACGGTTCATGGAGATTCCTGCTGCGTGCTCCATAACGTATTTTACAAATCCGGAACAGTCAGCTCCGGTGTGCGGGTCATTTCCGCCTGCACGGTACTTTCCGCCGACAAACTGAAGCGCATATGCGACAACATTCTGGCGGGCATCTGCTTTCGCCTTTACTGCTGCTTCCTCTGCTGCCTTTGTTGCCTCTGCTGCCTTCTTCTCTGCTAAAGCTTTCTGAACAGCGATATCCGGGCCGGCCTGCATATCGATAACCTCTGCCTCAACATCTGCTGCCTCTTCTTCCTCAACCTGTACTTCTTCCTCGACAACAGCTGCTACATTTGCGATTTCCGGAATCTCAAGCTCCGGGAGATTTAAAGCCTCAGAGATTTTGATTGCCTTTGTTGAGGTCTCTGCACGGGATACCGTAGGGTTTGTCCAGAATACAGAACCTGTTGTCAGCACTGCTGCAGCTATGTAAAGTACCGATTTATTCATTTCTTACATCCACTCCAATCCAGAATTTTTCCTATATCTATTTTGCTTGTCTATATGTTCTCAAAGCAATGCCGGCGAGCGCCTTCACCGTCTTACAGCTTCCAGCTCTCTTCCGGCACCTTAATTATTACATAATTATTAAATATGTTACATCGTTATTATACATATCAAGATTGGAGGCGTCAAGTTTTTTGGACCATTGTTTACACTTTATTAATATTTTGTGACGGTTTCTCTCAAAGATTTCTCTTCTTTTTTGTCACTATTGACTTATGGTATCCTTTTTTCTATTCTTCCCTATCTTCCTCTCACGAACCACATCACAATCATGACAAGGAAGATAATCGGAAGGATCGGAATCAGGATGCTTAAGATTCCTCCGACAACCGTGATGATCAG
>JBNMJP010000258.1:0-3003 GCA_050873905.1 Jutongia sp.
CAGGACACTCTGATAAAAGGGGTGTCCATTTTTTTATGGAATTATAGAAATGGAATGGAGGGTTATTATGGCAATGAGTTACAGAGAATTCCGGGAGGAGTTGTTGGATCAGTTGAGGAGCATTTTCGGAGAAAATTATGAGATTGGCACACAGACTGTGCAGAAGGTGAATCTGGGAAATGTGGAGACGTTCCGGATTTTTGATAAGACCGGGGAGAAACAGCAGTCGCCGGTTTTTTACGGCAGGAAGCTTTATGAAGAATACAAAAGGGGAACCGGTCTGGAGGTTCTGGCACAGGATATGAAGGAGAAGTATGAAATGACAGGCAATGAAATAACCGTGGATCTGATCGGGGATGTCAATGAGTTGGAAGAGATAAAGGAGAGGCTCATCTTTACGGTGATCAACCGGGAAAAGAACCGGGAGCTTCTGAAGGAGATCCCACACCGGGATTTCCTTGATTTTGCCGTGATCTACAGGATCGTAGTGAAGGAGAGCTGGGATGGGGTTTCCAGCATGAGAGTCAGCAACGGACTTCTGGAAAGATGGGGCATTACGGAGGAAAAGCTGTTTGAGATCGCCCAGAAAAATATGCGACGCAGAATGCCTGTGATGAAAACGTCCTTTGCAGATATGATGCAGTCACTTATGGGAAAAGATATGATCTCGCCGGGAGATATTTCAGAAGAATGCGAAGAAAGACAGTTGCAGAGAATGTATATGGTGACGAACTGGAAAAAGATCAATGGCTTTGGCAGTGTCCTTTTTCCGGATGTATTGAAGGAAATGTGCCGGATCCTGCAGTGTGACAGGCTGTATATTCTTCCGAGTTCCATCCATGAAGCGATCGTTATGCCGCAGGATCTGGGAATGAGCCCGGAAGAGCTGCAGGGAATGGTGAAGAATGTAAATAAGGATTGTGTGACAGAGGAAGAGTACCTGTCTGACTCTGTTTATGGATATAGTCTGGAGACGAAAGAGATTTATATCGTATCTGCCAGCGGAAAGGAGGAGTGACGATTATGTGTAAGATATTGGCTAAAACAAAAGACATGACAAGAGAGGAATGGCTCACACTCCGTAAGCAGGGAATCGGGGGATCCGATGCCGGAGCAGTGTGCGGACTGAATCCGTATGTGAGTCCGATGGATGTCTATATGGATAAGAGTACAGAAGTGATCCCGGAGCAGGATCGGGACAACGAGGCAATGCGTCTTGGCAGGGATCTGGAGCAGTATGTGGCAGAAAGATTCTGTGAGAAAACCGGATTGAAAGTAAGACGCAGCAATAACATGTATGTGCATCCGGAGTATCCGTTTATGCTGGCAGATGTGGATCGTCTGATCGTAGGAAAGGAAAACGGATTGATCGGACTGGAATGCAAAACAGCGTCCCCCTATTCTGCGGATAAATGGAAGGACGGGAAAGTACCGGCGCATTATCTGGCACAGTGTTATCACTATATGGCTGTCCTGAATGCCAAAGCATGGTATATTGCCGTAGTCATTTACGGCAGGGAGTTTAAGTTTGTCCGGATCGAAAGGGATGAGGAAGTAATCCGGAATCTGATCCGGCTGGAACAGGACTTCTGGCAGGATCACGTAAAGGCAGGTGTTATGCCGGAGCCGGACGGATCAGCTACGGCGAATGACTTTATCAACAGCTATTTCAAGGACAGCCAGGAAGATCTGTGTGTTCCTTTATTGGGATTTGATGAAAAGCTGCAGCGGAGACAGGAGATCGATCAGTTGATGGACAAGCTGAAAACAGAAAAGCTGCAGATCGAGCAGGAGGTCAAGATGTTTATGAAGGAAGCGGAAGTGGCAGAAAATGACCACTTCCTTGTCAGTTGGAAGAGGAGTATCAGTAACCGGCTGGATGCGAAGCGGCTGAAACAGGAGATGCCGGAGGTATATCAGCGGTTCTGTAATCAGACTGCCAGCCGTAGGTTTCTGGTAAGGACGGCGGCATAGAAATATAAGAGAGCAAGCAGCAGACTGAAATGATCTGCTGCTGTTTCTTTTTCATGAGATTGGAGGAAAGTGTTTATGGATTTTAAGGAAGAACTGGCGGCAAAAGCAGAGGTTGCCGCAACAACAAAGAAAAGTGACGGAGTAAAACTGACCAAAAACATGTCCATTGTGGATATGATCAAAGCACTGGAACCGGAGATCAAGCGGGCGCTGCCCTCTGTTCTGACACCGGAGCGCTTTGTAAGAATGGCACTGACGGCAGTAAACAATACACCGGTATTGGCTCAGTGTACGCCAATGTCATTTATTGCAGCCTTGATGAATGCGGCACAGCTTGGGCTGGAGCCCAACACTCCACTGGGACAGGCGTATCTGATCCCGTATAAAAATAAAAAGAAGGGAGTTGTCGAGTGTCAGTTCCAGATTGGCTATAAAGGGATGATCGATCTGGTGTACCGCAACGACAATGTGCAGACCATTCAGGCACATATCGTTCGGGAGAATGATCGCTTTGAGTATGAGCTTGGTCTGGAAAGCAAACTTCGTCACATTCCGGCAATGGAAGGACGAGGCGAGATGATGTATGTATATGCATTGTTTAAGCTGACCAATGGAGGTTATGGCTTTGAGGTCTTGAATAAGGAAGCCGTCATTGCTCATGCCGAACGGTATTCTCCTTCTTATGATGGATTCTCTCCGTGGAAGACAGATTTCGAGTCCATGGCAAAGAAAACAGCGATCAAGAAGGTTTTGAAGTTTGCACCGTTGAAAACAGAGTGTCTGCGGGCTATTGCCAGTGACGAAACCATCAAGTCAGAACTGGCAGAAGATATGACCGAGATCGAGGGCGAATACGTTGAGGAGGATGGCAGCGTTGCGTAGAAAAGAATGCGGAGAAAAGGAAAAAGGACTTCTGCGGAAAGTGAGGAGAGAGCATTCGTTGTTCAAATATCAGATGCTCTCCGGTACCAACCGGGAGATTTACGATAGCTGCAATAAGATCTGCTTCTATGAGAACCTGATCGAATA
>JBNMJP010000259.1:0-2985 GCA_050873905.1 Jutongia sp.
ACTCTGCCTGGTTCATAAGGTATTCGATGGTTTTTTCCGTCCCCTGTGCTTCCATCTGCAGCTTGAGGATCACCGACGATACCCGCACACTGGCACAGGACACATCTCCACGGATCAGTCCGAAGTCCGGCATCAGATAATCCAGAAACTCCAATGGCCGCACCCGTTTTGTATCACTCAAAAACAGCAGAAATTTCTCTTCACGCTCGCCCCACAAAAGCAGCAGAAAATGATTGCCCGATGCACGGAGCATATCCAGCTTTTCCTGAAGCCAGTCCCCGTCCCATACTGCATTATCCTGTTCTGTTTCCGAATGCTTTAAAAACTGCGCTGCCTGCTCCTCTGAAATCTGTGCCGCCACCAGCTTCTCTTCCTGATCTCTGCAACAGATCTCCGCCTGTGGAAGCATATGATGTCCAATATCCGGTACATATTCCCATTTTGTATTTTTCTCTTCTCCCATTACTCCTCCTGTTTCTCCCATATCTGCCCTGCAAAGCTGCGAAAGCTTCGGTTTACATGGGTAAATCGCAAAGTAAGGAATCCATCCTTAATCTCAACAATCTTGGCATAAATCTCCGTAAATAATGCTCTGCCGTCATCCCCGGCAGCAAATATCTCCACATCCATTCCTACCCGGAGATCATATTCCTCTCTCTGATCCAGCTGTACCTGTGCCCGCTTGTACGAAAAACGGCACAGTCTGCCGGTGACACAGACATCCTGTATCAGCTTGCCTTCAATGGGATACATATTAAACAATACCCACCGGTCTACCAAATGCAGTACATCGTTTTTCTGTTCCCTGATCTGACAATTATAATTGCCCCGAATAGAACGAATCTCGCACACGGTAATGGGATACTGCATTCCCTTTGCCTGAATCTCCTGCTGGGAGGAAATCTCCACCGGTGCATTAATGTGGCTCAGACAATCTCTGGATGCCAGAACCTGACCTCCTACGCTAAAGCTTTCAATCCGGGAACATTCATTCACCACGCTGCCGATCACATTATACCGCATCAGCTGCTCCGATCCCACATTTCCAATAAACGCCTCGCCCCGGTGAATGGCAATCCCCATTTCCATCAGTGGATAGCCGTTCCGTGTGCAGTATTCATTGACCCTCTCCATGTTGTTCTGCATCTTGATCGCTGCCGCAATAGCATTTTCTGTCTGATGCTCCGAAGCGATCGGTGCTCCAAAAACCGCCAGGATCGAATCTCCCAAGTACTCGATCACTGTTCCTTTATGCTCGATCAGTGCTGGAAGCATGCTCTGAAAAAAGTAGTTTAATACATCCGTCACTTTTTCCGGCGAAAGCCCCTCTGAAATAGAGGTAAAACCTCTGAGATCAGCCATCATAACCGTCAGTTCCCGCTTTTTGCCGCCAATAGCAGCTCCCTCCGGATGCTCCAGGATCTCATTAAAAATATCATCCGAAAAATATTGTCCAAACACCTGACGAAGCAGGCTGTTTCTCGCTTCCAGCTGTCGATTCAGCTTTACGATCTCCTCCTGTTCCCGCAGATGGTTCGCCTGCTGCACCAAAAGTTTTTCGTAATTTTTCGTCACGTCATGCTGCCATGCTGTCTGCTCAATTCGCATAATTCCCTCTCTGGAAAATGGTTTGTGTAAAACCACTGTCGCTCCCCAGGAATAACACTCTCTGTCAAGCTGCTTCGTTCTGGTCTCCGTCATAAAAAACAACGGAACACCCGCCAGATCCTTCTGCTTCTTAATATAGGACACCGTGGCAAAGTCCTCTTTTTGGGACATACCATAATCAACCACAATTAACGAAGGAGCCTCTCTCCACTCCTGACTTGCTTTTTCCACAAGCCGCCTCTCGTCTATGGATCTTTGCACCGCCTCCAGAGACAGCTTGCAGACTGCCCTCATACCACCTGTAGAGTTGATCCTCCGCTGGGCTTCTATCATTTCCTGCCGGTCATTGCCGATCACCCATATATTTCTTCCCATGATATTCTCCATTCCATCATTTTGCCACGGCATTACAACATTGCCGTATGAAACGTCTTGAAAATACGGTTATCTCCGTCGAGAGGAATGCCAGCCTCCCGTTCCGGAAGAAGAACTTCCCGTCCGGATTCCAATTGCCTTGCAACGGTCACATAAGGTACCTGTGCGAATCGATGCTCCGCAACGCACACAGGATAGTCTGGCAGAATCCATCTTTGGTATTTCCAGATATTCCTGAGATATAAGCTGCTCGATGACCTGTCTCGGTACACCGGTTTCCCTTTCAATAACAAATGCCGGCTTCGCTCCGTTTTTCCGCAGAAAATTACGTACTGTCTGCAGATAATCATAATTCTCTCTGCCACATTCCTTACAGCGGTATACTCCCTGAGAAATTTTTTCCAGCTTACCGCCACAATATTTACACTCCTTCGGAATGCCTCTGGATTCAAGATAGGAGGATCTCTTTTTGCGAAGACCGGTTGTATTGTCTCGTTTTTGTTCCTCTTTTTCCCCTGTATCTGCGTTTTGTTCCGTTTCTTCCTTTTGATATTCCGGTACATTCTGTTTTTTTTGTGTCTCTGCTTCCGGTTCCGGCTGACGGAAACCTTTATGATCTGCTTCCTCCTTCTTCTGTCCATTATTTGGTACAGTAGAAGTCGTTTCGACATTTTTCATGATCTCCCTCGGTCCCATCAGAAGTGATCTGAGTCGATGTTTCAACTCCTCGATTGCTTCCTTGGGCCGGTTGACACAACGGATTGTCTGCACATTATTCAGATAGAACCGGAACATATCTGTCATAGCACTGTCATCAATCTGAAACGGCACAATGGTTTTCCGGTAATAAATAGCACTGTCAATCTCCTTTTCCACCCAGATTGACTGCTGGGATGCCTGAGAAAGAACCAGCAAAAATATCTCACAGTCCCGGATCGCCTTTGGAATCTCTCTGGCATAATTCGAACCTGCCGGTATCATATCCGGTGCGATCCAATATGA
>JBNMJP010000260.1:0-2981 GCA_050873905.1 Jutongia sp.
CCTTAATATCATCCTCGCGGATCAGATAAAGAGGCCGGATCAGCTCCATCCCTTCAAAGTTTGAGCTGTGCAGCTTCGGCATCATGGTCTGCATCTGCGCTCCGTAAAGCATGCCCATCAGGATCGTCTCTATCACATCATCATAATGATGTCCCAGTGCGATCTTATTGCAGCCAAGCTCCTTTGCCTTGCTGTAAAGATACCCCCGACGCATTCTCGCGCAAAGATAACACGGCGATTTCTCCACATGAAAAACAGCCTCAAAAATATTCGATTCAAAAATTGTGATCGGTATATTCAGTCTCTTAGCATTATTCTCAATCACCTTGCGGTTTTCCGGGCTGTATCCCGGATCCATTACCAGAAAGACCACCTCAAATGGGAACTTATGATGACGCTTCAGCTCCTGAAAAAGCTTTGCCATCAGCATGGAATCCTTCCCTCCGGAAATACAGACCGCAATCTTGTCCCCTTCCTTTACCAGCTCATAATCGTTGATTGCCTTGGTAAAACGGCACCAGATCTTTTTCTTAAACCGCTTGCGGATACTCTGCTCTACCTCCAGATAAAACGGCGTCTCCTCTTCCTGCTCCTTCTCATTTTCCTCGTCCATGGTGCTCATGAGCCATGCCAGATAGCCTCCCTGCAGGCTGTATACAGTGTACCCCTTCTCCTGCAGAAATCCCGCTGCCTCCAGGCTTGTCTCTCCCTTTTTGCAGTAAAGCACTGTCTTTTTGCCATCGTCCTCCGGCACCCATCCGTCAAGGATCTGCTGCTCCGGAACATGCTCTGCTCCCGGTAAATGTCCGTAAGAGTAAGACATTTCATCCCGGACGTCCACCAGATGATACTCATCCGGACGCCATTTCTTTAACTCCTGTATTGTGATTTCTGTATTATCCATCATCTCTGTAACCCATGCCTTTCCTAACCATATCTCAGCACACTATACCGCAATACGCATAAATTTTCAATGTTATGACTGTTGTCACTCGACAATTTTTATCTGCAGCTGTTACATTCCCCTTCGGATCTCATCAATCTCCTGCTGCAGCCTATCGCACTTCTGCCGATTTACCTTAATCTGCTCCCGCAGCTCCTGCCGCTTCCTGTCTTTCAGAAATCTCCGGATCAATAACATCACAAAAATGATCAGCAAAGGAACATAATCCTGTCCCGAAATATCCACATAATACCCCATCCAGTTTTCCATAAACTGCAAAGCGATAAAACACATCAATAAAATAATATACGGAATTATTTTCCTTATTGCCGATTCCTCTCCAAGACCTGTCTGCAGTTCTGCATTGGCTCTTTTATATTGAAATATTTTCTTTTCCCGTTCCAGGATCTCCTCAGTCCCTTTGTGATCTGTTCGGAAATCATTTTCACCCTGCATCGGATCACCATTCCTTTTCATTCTTATTTGATCAAAGCCCTTATCTCACATCGACTGTCCTGTTAATCGGACAGTTCTATTTTCTCACTTCTTTTTCCACTTCACTCCGGATCTTTTCTCCGCCCTGACGTTTCCATTCCTTAACAAACTCATCAAAATACGACAATGGCTTCTGTCCGGTCACGATTTCCAGATATGCTTTCTCTTCCAGCTCTTCCAGACGCCACCAATTTCCCTTCATGGTTTCTGTTTCTCCAAAAAACAAAGATTTCACCTGTCTCGTCTGTCCCTTTCCAAGGACAGAGCATGCTGTCATACGTGATGTATAAGCTGCCCAGTCCTCCCAGGATTTTTGCTGTTTTTTCTCTTTTTTCTGCTCCAGATAATTGTTGCAGGAAATATAATAAGCCCCCTCCAGAAGTCCCAGATCATTCAGCTTCTTCCTTCCCTGAATCGCATCCTTCAAAGAATCATAACAACGCATCAGAGCATCCTTATAATCTACGTTGATCGCCAACGGGCGTGCCGTAGGATCGACATTATCCTGATAATACCGTTCCATTTCGCTGGCATCCTCCTCACCATAACGAAGGTCGTCAAAAAGTGCACTGACAATCTTCATCACGATCTCCGGGTGCTTGTACCCCTTACGGACAACAACACATTTATCACTTGGATTCTGGGAAGCATAGGAGGTTCTCCCGTCGGAATCCGTCTGGATCAGATATGGCTGCCACTCTGCTTCCGGATTCTTCTGCATCGCAGACATCAACGGATTATTCGGTGACCACCACGGTCCAAAAAAAGAACCGCATTTTCCGGAAACGATCAGCTCAATAATATTATTGCTTTCCCGCATAAGAAAATGATTATCTAACGTCCCCTGTTGGTACATCTTTCGCAGCTTTTGCAACGCGGATTTCGCTTCTTTCTGAACAGAACCATAGACAACCTTCCCGTCTGCATTGTACAGCCATTGCTTTGGAAATGCGCCACAGCTTGCAAAGATAATATCCGTCTGATATTCATAACTGTAACCGCATCCTCCGGTCAGCTCATCATCACAGACAAGACCAACGGTCTGCCCCTTTCCGTTGCCTCCGGGATCCTTCTGTACGAATTCACGGACAATATGTTCCACGTCCTCCACGATCTCCGGTGCAGATAGCCCCAGCTCATCCATCCAGTCCTTCCGGAGCCAGCACAGACTTGGACCATCCTCGATATTTGTCTCCGGCAGTGCCATAAGCTTCCCGTCAAATGTCACATTGTCAAGAATCTCACTGCCATAGCTGTTATAAATATCCTTGATCCGGCTGCTGGTACAGTCCTTATATACCTGTGTCAGATCCTCGATCATATCATTATCCACCAGAAGCTGTAGCAGATCCATGTCATTCACAACCATTACGTCAGGCAGCTCACGGGAGGCAATCGTCATGGACACTGTCTCCTGATAATTATCATTCTCTCCTGCTTCAAAGGCATCTTTATTCTGTATATTTAGTTTCTTTTTCAAATATCTTGTATATCCGTTATCCTCGTACGTATCTCCCTTCGGCAGATTGGAATTGTTCATGCC
>JBNMJP010000261.1:0-2967 GCA_050873905.1 Jutongia sp.
ATATGGAGAAGATAGTAGGATTGAATGTATCAATGCAGGCGAAATCTTGAAGAGGAGTACCGATTCGTTAAAATCAGCAGTAGAAAATGATCTGTTTTCATCGGCACCGGCAACAGACTTGATTTACGATATATTGGATATTAAGGAGAGGTGATATTCGGTAATGGCAGATAAAAACTATGTATATTATGTTGAGATACAATGCGAGGAAAAGCTGTTAAAGATATTAAAGACAGATATGCGCCTGATCCGACCCGGGAAAGTCATAAAACGCAATGTGATACAGGAGAAATTAAGACATGCACAATTGACTACTTTAAAAAAGGGGACGACAGCAGTATTAGTTTTCGATACAGATACAGACAACACGGACATTTTATTTGAAAATATCAAATTACTCAAACAAGAAACTGCTATTTCTAAGGTAATATGCATCACGCAGGTTGAAAATCTGGAGGATGAAATCGTTAGAAGTTGTGATGTAAATACGGCAAAGGAGTTGACCAACAGCAAGTCGACCAGCTGTTTTAAAAGCGATTTTATCAGGGCGTCTAATTTAAAAGGCACATTAGAAAATCATAATTTTTGCTTTCAAAACTTATGGAGCAAATCCACGACAAAGAAGCAATATCGTGGCATGCTAAACGAAGCAGATCAAATAAGACTGAAAAAATAATACATTGCCTCCGGCGATATTGTGTAATCTTGGGAAGGCGGAAGAATGCATCCGACAGGTCCGGTATGTAGGTTACTTCATATTCTTGCATCAGGAGAGGAGGTGTGTTTTTTCAGGCATATGCTATCGGAAACTTCAAAATAAAGACCGGATACTTGAAAAAAGTTATAAAAGGTTATAAAATAGAATGAAAGTTATAAAAGGTTATAAAACAGGGAGGCATATTCGATTATGAGCAATCCATTTACCCTTGCTTTTGGGAAAAAGCCTGTTCAGTATGTATCACGTATCGCCCAGACCAATCGGATCATTGAGGATTACGAAGCCGTTCCGGCAGTAAATCAGATCTATATGGTCACGGGAGTTCGAGGTTCAGGAAAGACAGTGATGATGACAAATATTGCGGGTATCCTTTCGAAACGGAATGACTGGATCGTTGTGGAACTGAATGTGGCCAGGGATTTGCTGCAGAGCCTTGCGTCCAGGCTATACGCTGTGCCAAAGCTTCATGAGTGTTTTTTGAAAGCAAAGCTGGATTTTTCTGCATTTGGTCTTGGCGTGACCATTGAGAATGCAGCTCCGGTAACGGACGTGGAGGATATGGTGGCGAAAATGCTGGCTCAGCTGCAAAAGCTGGGAAAGAAACTCCTGATTACCATTGATGAGGTGGTATATTCCGAACAGATGAAGGTTTTTGTCAGTGCATTTAAGATATTTATGCGGCAGGAATATCCTATATTTTTGTTAATGACCGGACTTTATGAAAACATTTATGAATTACAGAATGAAAAGTCTCTCACGTTTCTTTACCGGGCACCGAAGATTATTTTGGAGCCGTTAAATCTGACGGCAGTGCGGCAGCACTATAAGAATATCTTTCAGCTGGATGAGGAAAGCGCTGAAAGGATGGCTGCGCTCACCAGAGGATATCCGTTTGCATTTCAGGTGCTGGGATATCTTTATTGGGAATACAGAGAATCAATGACGCTGGATGAGATCCTGCCGGAATACGATCAATATCTGGAGGAATATGTATACAGTAAGATATGGTCGGAGCTTTCGGAGAAAGATAAGGAAATTTTGCAGAAGCTGGCAGTCAGTGGAGAGATTAGCGTGAAGAATCTCAGAGAGCAGCTTGGAATGAGTTCTGAGCAGTTTTCTGTGTATCGAGAGCGGTTAAAACGAAAGGGTGTGATCGATACCAGACAGTATGGAAAGGTTTCGATGGCATTGCCACGGTTTGAGGAGTTTATAAAAATGAGAATGTTATAATTGTTTTTCGTGAACAGAAGTTTCAATAACCCAAAAAGTAAAAACAGCACAGATCATTGATATAATGTCTGTGCTGTTTCTTAACCTCTTCATTATTCCCATCCCATCAGTTTTTTGGCTGCGGCAATGACAAGCTGAGCCGTTTTTTCATGGGTGGCTTCGGTCGGATGCCAGAAGGTTCCGATACCGTCGTTTTCCTCATCCTGCAGTGGAAGCTGCAGATATTTGATGGAAACGTCCTCGTTTGCCCTGGAAAATTCCTTTACGGCATGCTGTACGGTGGAGCAGAGTGTCTGATCCATGGTGCCCAGCATACACAGGATCTTTGCCTGCGGATGCTTCGCATGAATATTGCGAAGGAATCCCTGATATACCAGACTGAAGGCCTTCTTGCGTTCCGGATAATTTTTGGTATAGCTTGCATCATTTGTGCCAAGGTATACGGTGATCAGATCCGGTTCAAAACGGGTGTGATCCCATTTTTCCCACATAGACGGCGGCTCATGGAAGAACTGCTGACAGCAGCCGGCATCTGTGTATTCATACAGCATGGGTACCAGCCAGGAATCATCTGCCTGATCTCCTTCTCCGATATATGCGGAAATGACGCCCTTGCCGTTCCAGGCAACAATCTCAAAATCTGCATCCAGAGCACGGGCGGTTTTGACGGAGTAGGACTTGGTAGGATTCTCTACTGCTGTATTATGTAGAAGATCTGACTCGCTTCCCTCCACGCCGTAACCACAGGTGATAGAGTCTCCGATGATCTGGATCTTGCGGGCTTTTGGGGCAGGAGGTGCCAATAATGTGTCGGTGTCGATGATCAGCTCCTCGATACCGCAGATGGCATATTCCGGCTCGCTGTACTTCATGATTGTAATGGTAACAGTTTCCGGCGTTTTCGCATCGTAAAGGTCAATCGTCTGTCTCAATTCTTTGAGTTCGATTCGTTTTGACGGTTCCGGATCCTCATTGATAAAAATGCCGATCCATGCGTGATGCTCCTCCGGCCAGTCTGC
>JBNMJP010000262.1:0-2951 GCA_050873905.1 Jutongia sp.
ATCATTGCCACCAATATAGAAAAACACTTTAATGTGATGCTTCTGAAGATTCTCCACAATGGTTTTATACAGAGAGTCATCCTCCTCCAAAGCCGGAAGCTTGTACCGGCAGGAGCCAAGGATCGTAGAAGGTGTCTTCATCAGAAGATCCTTATCCTCCTCATTCATAATAATGTGCCGGAGATTGATAAGATGATCGTTCAAAATTCCCTCGATGCCATTGAGTGCACCATAAATCTCATCGACCTCCTCTGTCTTTTCTGCCCTTGCAAATACTCCAGCCAGAGTCGCATTGATCGCTGCTGTCGGGCCTCCGGATTGTGCGATTGCAATATTAAACATGGTTGAATCTCCCTTCGTTTATTTTTCATTCCTTCACAGTTGTCTCATCCTTAACAGATCATTGCAAGATTATTTCAATCGTTCTGTCCACTCTGCTTCCTTAAATCCCACAAGCACCGTTTCCCCGTCCACTGCCAGAGGACGCTTTACAAGCATGCCGTTCCCCGCCAGAAGCTCAAGCTGCTCCTCCTCGCTCATGGAAGGCAGCTTGTCCTTAAGCTGCAGATCTCTGTAAACCAATCCGCTGGTATTAAAAAATCGTTTCAAAGGAAGTCCGCTTTTCTCATGCCATTCCTTCAGTTCATCATAAGAAGGATTCTCCTCTGCTATATGGCGTTCCGTATACTTTATATTATGCTCATCAAGCCACTTTTTAGCCTTCTGGCAGGTGGAACATTTCGGATAACAAATAAACTGCATATCACTTGCCCTCCTTCTCTGCGATCAACGCCTCATACTTTAACTGATACCCGATCAGCCGCGGAATATACTCTGGTGGAGTACGTCTGGCTGCCTCCCAGTCCTCCAGTGTACGTAACGGAATACCGATATGCTCCGAAAACTGTCTCCGTGACATCCCGGTTCCTTCTCTCAAGTCTCTGATAACCTTTGCTGTATCCATCGCTCTTCCTCCTCGCGCTGCGTTTTTCTTATTGTAACACAAAGTGAATGATTGTGCAATGCGTGAAAGGGAAAATATAGAATTATCTGACTCAAACTTCCCAATGTACATATATTGCATTTTCTGTCAACCTTTTATACACAGCGGTTGACAATTCTCTTTTTTCTGTGTTACAGTAAAAAGCATGCAAATTGTTATGTTATTATGCGAATGGAGGATATTTATGAATACAACATATGATAAAGAGGCAGACCCTGTTCTTACCAGAGAGGATGCCATTGCCATTTTGAATACACCGGATGATCAGCTTCAGGAATTAATCGACCGCGCTTCCGCTTTACGATACAAATACAAGGGAAACCGTGTCAGCATCCATATCCTGACCAATGCACGAAGCGGCAACTGTTCCCAGGATTGCGCTTACTGTGCCCAGTCCTGCCGTTCCAAAGCAGACATTGATAAATATAAATGGGTCGATGAGGATAAATTGTATCACAACAATGACTTTGTCAATGAACACCACCTATCCAGACATTGCATCGGCTTAAGCGGTATGAAATTTACCGATCAGGAAATCGAGGAATTAGCCCGCCGTATCCGCAAAATGAAAGAAAACGGAACACATCTTTGCTGCTCCATCGGATTTCTGACAGAAAAACAGGCAAAGATGCTTAAGGATGCCGGTCTTGACCGTATCAACCATAATCTGAACAGCAGCCGTTCCTTCTACCATAATATCTGTACAACACATACCTTTGAGCAGCGTGTGGAAAATATCCATATGCTCCAGAGACTCGGCTTTGAGATCTGCAGCGGCGGTATTGTGGGTATGGGCGAGAGCAAGGAAGATATCGTAGATATGCTTCTGGAGCTGCGGGAGATCCAGCCGGAAGCACTTCCGATCAACTTCCTGCTGCCGATCAAGGGAACTCCCCTCGGCGACGCTGACACCTCCGGTCTGACCACGGAATATTGCCTGAAGGTTCTCTGTCTTGCCCGACTTCTGGTGCCGCAATCCGATATCCGCTGTGCTGCCGGACGCGAGGTATACTTTAAAGGACAGGAGAAGAAGCTTTTAAGTGTTGTCGATTCCATTTTTGCTTCCGGCTATCTGACAGAAGGCGGACAGAGCATTCAGGGTACCCTCCGGACCATTACAGACGCCGGATTTACCTATGAAATCGAATCTGCTTAATATTGTTAAGACTGCATGAGTTGAATTTTCCTGCGAAACCGGATCTATATAATATTATTAATGCCGCAGACAGATTCACCTGCAATGTCAAATCTACTTTATATTAATGCTATGAATGTGGAGAAGAATAATACTCTTCCCCTGTATCCAGGCATATCGCGGCAAGTCTGCCACCCGGATAATGTGCACCGCAGTCAATGACGATATGATTGTTCTTCTTATAGATAACCCCCGGATTCGGATTATCCTTGATCTGCTGTGTCGGTGTGTGCCCCGTCACCACAATAACATCATCAAAATATCTGACATTATAATCCGCTCTCATCCACATCAGCTCTTCCAGAGAATAATCTTCTATCTCCTTCTCCGGAGAATAATTTCCAAGACCCGCATGAACAAGCAGATAATCCCTGCCGCCTGCGGACACTTCTTCGTACACCAAAAAATCACTCATGAACTCAATGATTTCCTGCTGTTCTTCTGCATCCAGTTCTCTAAACTCTTCAAACGTTGACAGCCCTCCGTTGTATTGCCACATCCAAAGATCCTTCCTATCTTCTTCATCGAGTCCAAAAACAGGTTGTGCATCTGCTGTCATAAGCAATTTCAGGCATCGCAATGCCATCAGCTCATGGTTGCCGACCATACAAATTGCATTTGGCATTTCCTTTAGCTTCTGAAGCGTTTTGATCGGATGCGGGCCTCTGTCGACCACATCTCCTAAAATATAAAGGGTATCCGAATCCTTTAGCGGAATCTTTTCAAGCAGTTCCATAAACATATCATATTGTC
>JBNMJP010000263.1:0-2933 GCA_050873905.1 Jutongia sp.
ATATCGCTCTTACTGCGGATATACGGAAACGGATTGAAATGCATGCTTTTCTCCATTTCACACAGGTTCAGCGTATATACTCTGGTATTCTTCTGTTTCGCCAGCCATGCTCCCATCTCCTCCGCAAGGCTTCCCTTCGGATCCGTGTAGATGTTGCAGTCGTGTAACGACATTAGATTGGGTGTCAGAAAGAATGCTGTCTTACCGGCACCACTGCCGCCGACAACCACAATGTTGTTATTGCGAAGAGTATCCGAGTCGTAGCGGAAACGCACATTTTGAGATAATACTTTGTTTTCCGGAGACAGACCGGACTTTGTTTCTTCTGTCCTTGCGGCATACTTTTCATTGAATGCCCGCACTTCACCCCATTTGGCAGAACCAAACTCATTGCCGGGCATCCGGTTATGGTCACTTTTACTGTATGCCTGAAAACTGCAGATTATCCACAGCAAACCTCCCACCAGAACCATACTTGGGCTTTTGTCATTATAAACTTTCAGCGGATGCAGCAGACACCAGACGATCTGTTCTTTCAATTTTGATATTTCCACATCCATAAGATACAATCCGCTCAGACTGTAAAACAAATAAAGCGTGGGCAGTAACAAAACCGCACACACTTTGAATAATTGGTGTAATCTTCTTTTTCTGCTGTCACCGGCAACATGCGTTGCACGGGAGTGTTCTTTCTTTCGTTTCATATGGATCCTATATTCCTTTCTCAGCCCACAAAGTTTGAGCCAAAACTATAAATTCACCGTGTAAAAACGCTGATCATTTATTTCGCACAGCTTTCCTATCGTTTCTTAAGTTTTACATTCGGTTTGTGCCGCAATATCTCTTCCGGCACCGGCTGCCTCTCTTTCCCTCTGCTTCTCTGATACTTCAGACACTCCGCTGCAATGTCTTCATTCTTTTTGCTGTATTTTCGCAGCTCTTTTCCCTCCAGATCAATTTCCCGAACCTCAGAAGTTTCGCTTCGCTTTAGGTATGCCTGCAGCCGTTTTCCATCCTCCGAAATACTTACCTCTGTCTTATCCAAAGAAATACACCGGATAAAGTCTTTGGATTCCTGTGGCTCCTTTGGAAGATTGGCAATATAGAGATTCGGTGATTCTGCCACCATCTGTGTTTCCATGTCAAAGGTTACCGGGATGTATTCCGGACTTTGATAACGCTCTTTCTTTTTTTCCAGGGACAACACTTTTCCCACTGTTTGCTCTGAAACCGGTTCAGGGACAGAAGATTTTTCTTTCATCTCCTGTCCCTGATTAAAAGAGGGAAAGATCGCTGCATGCTCCGGTTTCAGTTTTTCGATCATTTTCACACGGTCATCGCCCACCGGGGCAAATGCTTTTTCCAATTTTGCAATATCCAGTTTCACTTTTTCTTTCTCATGGATGTTCTGCCTTTGATCCAGTGCATATCCCCAGATGTCTCCCTCTCGTTTCAGGCAGGTGATCACAGTCTGTCCCTCATCCAAAAGAATACAGTCTGACTTTTTGATCCGTATGGCACTGGAAAGATTTTCTCCCAATCTGCCACGGGGAATACGAAACAGATAAGCATCCTTTTCTTCACGCAAAAGAAGAGATTCCACATTGATACTGATTGGAAGATACTCTTTATCCTGTATCCGCTGCTGAAGCTCCGTAAGCTGCTCCTCGTGCATCCTGCCCTCATATCCTTTAGCAGCAAGTTCGTCCAAATATTCCAGCCCTCCCGGACTTGCCATTCCCATATATTCGTCCAGATCGATCTCTTTCGCCTCTTCCCTGAATTTCTTTTTATAGTATTCAATGACCATCCGCACGCTCTCTACCTGCTCCGGATTGTATGCGATCTGTGTATAGCCGTCTCCCAGATTTAAGTCCGGCAGCTCCGCAAAAGCTACTTTCATCTTTTTCAAACGGTCATAAAAAGGGATCAGCTCTTTTTCCCCCTCCAAAGGAATATTCAAGATCGTATATCTTGCGCCTGTCATTTTCTCCAGATCAGACAATTTCATGGTATTGTGTGCCCCCTCACTGGCATAATGAAGTTTCATCCGGTGCTGCAATGCTTTCACCTGTGCGATCTGCACCCCTTTTGCTGCTCCTTTCGCTGAAAAACGGATAGCCTTCCCTAAACCGCCCAGCCCTCTTCCATACAATTCAATGATCTGCACTAAGGCTTGTAATTCTTCACTCATCTGCGTTCCCTCCTGTTTTCCTTTGCTTTCTCCTGTGGTTCCTGTTCTTTCTCCATCATTTCATAAAATTCGATACACCGTCGTATCTCCATCACATCCTTTCGATTTTTCGCCATCTCAAGAACATCCTCTGCAGGCATCTTTACCTCCACCGCTTTGCGAAGCTGCTCAATCTGTGCCGCCGACAATCCGGTGTCCCTGATAACATACTCCATCACTTCTTCATAACCCTGTTTTGACTGATTGCCAACGGACTGATTGTGAGCCAAATACTCTGCGAGGATCATCTGCAGTCTCTCTGCCGGATTCTCCATTCTTTGAATTTCACCATTAGATTCCGGTTCTATCCCAAATAAAATACAGAGCATTTTTTCATGCTTTGCAAGCAAATCCGATGTGTCTGCTGTCAGATAACTGGCGATCTGTTTTTCCGTCAAGCCGTAGCCGGCACCAAGAAATACTAAAGTCCATTCCCCATCTGTTGCTGAAATACCATGCTTTTTTATCAATGTCTTTATCAATGTCCTTTGTTCTTCCGTCACCTTGTTTTATTCCTCCTTTGCTTCATCACTCGTATCAACTCCCTCTGTACCCTGCATGCTTCTTTACGCTTTACATAAATACCGCATTTTCTGGTTTCATTCTTCATCTTTTGAAGCACTCCGACGCTCCGCTCATGCATATAAAGCGGTGTACCTGTCCGCCGGTACAATCGTCTTGCCTCCAGCACCTGGCGCAC
>JBNMJP010000264.1:0-2931 GCA_050873905.1 Jutongia sp.
CTCCAGCTCATTGTTTTTGCGTCCCATACGAAGCATGGATTCTTCCAGAAAGCCACCGGTATTGCCCATGTTGATCACGCAGCCGTTACAGCCGGCAGAGATATCGGCTATCTCGTCCGGATCATCTGCCATTGTGGGAGATCCGCCGCAGGCCAGTGTCATATTGGCGCAGTCTGTGGCTGTGATATAGTTTGAAATATTGTGAACCACAGGTGCTACCCGCTGGATATTATCAAAAATTTCTTTTGCCTCTTCTAAAATATTCATTCGTAAATACCGTCCTTTCCTGGATGACCGCATCGTTATAAAATAGTTATTGCTTTAGGGAAAGCAAGCGGTTTCCATAAGAAAACGGCAGAAAAAGAAATCATACCCGCGGTGGTATGCCCCTTCTTCTGCCGTTTGTTACGTTCTGACAAAATCTGGATTTATTATAGCATACCCAAAGGAAAAGTCAAGGCGGCATCCGGTAAAAGCCTGTCGGGAAAAATAAATTGCGGATCTGCGTAAAAAACTTTATAATAGACATGTGAGGAGGAGATGCAGATGGAGAGAAAAAGACCTGTGCCGGGAGCATTTTACCGGCATTTCAAAGGAAATATATATCAGGTGAGAGAGCTTGCAAAACATTCTGAAACGGGAGAGGATATGGTGGTGTATCAAGGGATGTATCCGCCGTTTCAGGTGTGGGTAAGACCTTTGTCCATGTTTTTGGACAGAGTGGATCATGAGAAATATCCGGAATGCCACCAGCAATACCGCTTCGAACCCATAGTTTTTCAAAATACATTGCAGCAGGATATGATACGGGAAAGCGGTTCAAATTCCGGGACAGATACCGTGACCGGACAGGAAACCAACCGGATGAGTGTACAGAAAACGGGACAGAGTATTTCGGAAGATAAGGTGCAGAAACAGTTACAGAAAGCAGAAGGAGCAGGAGAGACGGCAAGGGAACAGAAGCAGTTACAAGGGATGGATTCTGCTATAAAACCGGTGAGTGACGGGGAACTTCGGGAAATTCTGATCAACGATCAGGGAGAAAAGCTTTTGACCGGAAGAATGGTGGACGAGGAGGTTGCCCGCAGAGGCTTTCTTGCACTTCTGGATGCAGAAACATACCGGGAAAAGAGGCAGATCCTTGTAGGACTCCGGGAATATTTAAATGAACTATATCTCAATAATCTGGCAGCGGCTCTGGATATTGTATTGGAGGAAGGCAGCAGCCAGGAGCATTATGACACACTGCTTCACTGTCTGGAGACCTATGAAAAGTACGAAGGAGGGCGTCTGCGGCGATGATGAACAGGATCATTAATACCATGTTTCATGGAAGTACCAAAGCCAGAATATTTTTGTGGTCTGTCTTTATTATGGGACTTGCCACGATCCTGCTGGGCGTGATGGCAGCGGCTCTTGGCTCCTTTACCTTTGGAACAGGAGCCTTTGTGTGCGGGCTGGCGGCCTTTGTAACATCCCAGTCGGCATCTCTGACAGAAATGGAACGGCGGGATAAACAGGAAAAGCTCAAAAAAGAAAAGGAACTAAAGGAAAAGACAAAGGAGCAGTCCGGTAGAGGTGATTCCGCTGAACAATCAGAAGAAGAGGAGGATAACGGGGAAAAGGATGTCTGGTATTCTAAAGAGAAAGAAAAGGCGAAAATGCAGTATCTTTCTTCTATGAATGCAAAGAAATTAAAAAATCTGGCGAAGGAGCATAAGGTAAAACAGAAGCATGTGTTCGCTATGGTGGATA
The DNA here is from genome assembly GCA_050873905.1 of Jutongia sp. Lineage (GTDB taxonomy): Bacteria > Bacillota > Clostridia > Lachnospirales > Lachnospiraceae > Jutongia. Next base: position 1,756 of record JBNMJP010000264.1, read on the forward strand.
TGTATCCGGCGGAAAAGATCCGGCAGGCTCCGGCGATCGTATGGCGTACCGACACCCATCTTCACCTGCTGATCATGGATGAGAGTGCCAAAGAGTTCCAGATACCGTTTAATGATATTCAGGGCATTTATTATGACAAAAACGTGACGGCAGATCCCGACCGGGATTATGCACCGTTTCAATATTCCGGATTTATGTCAAAGATCTATAAACCGTATCTTCCGGAATATAAAGAAAATACCAAAAACGGACAGATGGTTTATGTCAAAAATCTGTTTACGATCCATCCGGGGATATCCTTTACCAACACATCCATGAAGGGGATATTCAGTATTCTCACAAGAGCCCCGTTTTTAGTGGATGATGCTATTAACACTTCGGACCGGTTTGATGAATATTTTAAAGATATTTACCGGTATGGCATTTTGTGTAAAAACAACATTTATTCTCTGGAGGAATATCGCCAGAAGCTGGAGAGCGTGCTGGAGGAACTGTTGGCAGCGCCCATTACCAGAGAAGAGTTCTTTCGTACATTAAATGCGATGAATCATTATCATCTGATCACCCAGGAATATGTAATGAAATATACCCAGAGGTATGTAATGAAAAATAACGAATAAATTATATTTGGGATCATACGCTGCAGGTGCAAAAAAGCCGTCCCGGACAGATTACTTAAAATTTCATAAATAAAATGATAATCCTGTAAAGGTAATTGAACCGGAGGAGGATATATGATACGATTTGTCCACCTGAAATTTACTGTTGACAGCAGCCCGAAAATAGTTTATATTTAGAAAACAAGAACACTTGTTCGTTAGAAAGCGAGGATATTATGGCAAAAGAAATCAAAATCGATGAGAATAAAAGAAAGGCACTGGAGTCTGCTGTTGCACAGATTGAGAAAGCATATGGCAAGGGCTCTGTGATGAAGCTTGGAGACAATACCCACATGAATGTGGAGACTTTCCCGACAGGATCTTTGGGACTTGACCTGGCACTGGGAGTCGGAGGTATTCCGAAGGGAAGAGTTGTGGAGATTTACGGCCCTGAGGGCGGTGGTAAGACAACCGTTGCGCTCCATATTGTAGCAGAGGTACAGAAGCTTGGCGGTATTGCGGGATTTATCGATGCGGAGCATGCACTGGATCCTGTTTATGCAAAGCGCATTGGCTC
>JBNMJP010000265.1:0-2930 GCA_050873905.1 Jutongia sp.
GCCACGGCAGCAGGCAGGATCAATGGAACAGTGCTGGCACCGGGAGAGGCATTTTCCACGATCAAGGTGATCAAGGACAGGACAGAGGCCAATGGCTACAAATCAGCACCGGAGTATTCCAGTGGTAAGGTTGTTTCCGGGATTGGCGGAGGAGTCTGTCAGGTGTCAACGACTCTTTATAATGCCGTGCTGAATGCGGAACTCAAGGTAGTAGAGCGTTCGCCGCATTCCATGGTTGTTGCATATGTTCCGGTTTCACGGGATGCGGCAATCTCAGGAGATTATAAGGATTTCAAATTTAAAAATAATACCGATTATCCTATTTACATTATGGGAAGTGCATCCGGTGGCATTTTATCCTTCCGTGTGTATGGTCATGAAACCAGAGAAGCCGGAAGAGAGATTTCTTTCGAGTCTGAGATTACAGATACGATCGAGCCGGGCGAGGAGGTTGTGACAGAGGATCCTACCTTGCCTGCAAGCTATCGTTCTGTGACACAGTCTGCGCATGTGGGGTATAAAGCAAAGCTCTGGAAGATTATTAAGGTGAACGGTGTACAGACGGATAAGGTGCAGATCAATACCAGCGCATACAATGCTTCCCCACAGTATGTGACGGTAGGAAAGCAGCCGGCTACACCTGCGCCGGGGTCTGCAAGCCCGGCAGCAAGTGCATCCCCAGAGGATAAATCAAAGAAAAAGGACACATCCGGTGCCGGGTCGAAATCCACGACAGGTTCAAAGAGCAGTGGAAACAAAGCAGCAGGCACATCGGGAAATGGTACAAAGAAAAAGACATCAGGCAATAAAACGTCAAACAATAAAACCAAAGAAAATACAAAGAAAAATAATACGGCGAAGACACTGGAGAGTACCGGTGGAAAGGCCGTTGCAAGATAAAACGGAATTTAAGCTACAGGGCCGAAGGATGAAAAAACAGAGGGTTGGCGGTTCAACGCCTGCGGATTGGGAAAGGAATGTAAGGTTATTATGGAGATAGGAAAGGTACCTGAGAATGTACTAAAAAGAGCAGTATTTAAACAGATCAAGCATCTTCGTCCGGAGGTATTATTACATCCGGGAGTAGGTGAGGACTGCTCTGCTATTGAGACAGCAGAGGATGAGGTGCTTGTCTTTTCGACAGATCCGATTACGGGGGCATCCAAGGGAATGGGCACACTGGCGGTACATATTACGGCGAACGATCTGGCTTCCAGTGGTGCGGAGCCTGTAGGGATCCTTACCTGCGTGATCCTGCCTCCACGGACCCGTGAGAAAAAGCTTCATGACCTTATGGAGGAGATCATATTGGCGGCAAACCGTCTTCATATTGAGGTGATGGGAGGCCACACGGAGATTTCCGATGTTGTCAACCGTCCGGTCATTACAGTAACCGGAGTTGGAAAGGTGAAAAAAGACAAGCTTGTCTCTACCGGAGGGCTTCGTCCGGATGATGATCTTGTCATGACGAAATGGGCGGGACTGGAAGGAACCTCCATCATTGCAGAGGAGAAGCGGGAGGAGCTGCTGACACGGATCCCGGAGCAGATCATAGATGCAGCCGCCGCAATGAGAGAATATATTTCTGTGGTACCGGAGGCTGCAGTCGCGGTAAATGCCGGTGTCACGGCAATGCACGACGTTACCGAGGGTGGCATATTCGGTGCATTGTGGGAAGTAGGAGAGGCATCCGGCGTAGGGATCATCGCTGATCTGGACAAGATACCGATCCGGCAGGAGACCATTGAGCTGTGCGAGTTTTATGACATCAATCCATACATGCTGATCTCCAGTGGAAGTATGCTGATCGGGACACCGCACGGTAATAAACTGGTGGATGAGCTGGCAGAGCATGGAATACCGGCAGCTGTTATTGGCAGAGCCACAGAGGGCAATGACCGGATCATCCGAAGCGGAGAAGAGACGCGTTTTCTGGAGCCGGCAGGTAGTGATCAGCTTTATAAGATTTATCAGTAATGAATAAGAATCAGATGAAAGGACAGGGATATCAATATGATCAAGAAACAGATATTAGATGCGATCAGCATGAACAGCCGCCGGTCTACAGAGGATCTGGCAGCCATGTTAAATACAGGAACAGATACCATTGAGCATGAGATCAAGGAGATGGAGGACAACAAGGTGATCTGCGGTTATCCGACCCTGATCAACTGGGATAAGACAGACTGTGAGAAGGTCACGGCTCTGATCGAGGTAAAGGTAACACCACAGCGTGATATGGGATTTAACAAAGTAGCAGAGCGGATCTACAAGTTTGAAGAGGTAGAGAGTGTTTATCTGATGTCCGGTGGTTTTGACCTGACTGTAGTTATTCAGGGAAAGAGCATGAAGGAGGTTTCCCGTTTTGTTACGGAGAAGCTTTCTACGTTGGAGTATATTACAAGTACAGCGACATACTTCGTACTTAAGAAATATAAAGAGCACGGCCTGATCATGACCGACGAAAAGCACGATTCAGAAAGGATGTTGATTACCCCATGAGAGACCCATTATCTAAGAAAGTACAGAGTATTGAGCCTTCCGGCATCCGCAAATTTTTTGATATCGTCAGTGAGATGAAGGATGCGATCTCTCTTGGTGTAGGAGAGCCTGATTTTGATACACCATGGCATATTCGTGAGGAGGGTATTTACTCCCTGGAGCAGGGAAGAACCTTCTATACCTCCAACGCCGGTTTAAAGGAGCTGAAGGAGGAGATTGCCAATTATCTGAAACGGCGTTTTCAGTTATCTTATGATCCGGCAGGAGAGATTTATCTGACCGTAGGCGGCAGTGAGGCCATTGACGGAGCACTTCGCGCGATGCTTGATCCGGGAGATGAGGTTCTTCTGCCCCAGCCAAGCTATGTATCCTACGAGCCATGTATCGTTCTGGCAGACGGTGTGCCAAAGATCATTGAGTTAAAGGAA
>JBNMJP010000266.1:0-2915 GCA_050873905.1 Jutongia sp.
CCATGGCGGTAAAAAGGGTCTTTACCTGTTCGGTTTTGAAATAATAAAAGACACCGGAGGCGAAAAAGACGATGCCGTTCTCCGGGTTAAAATCAATCCTGCCAAACCAGGATAAATCGTTGAGGTCGCAGGCAATGTTGGTTTCGCGTTCTCTCTGGCCGAGCAGCTCATTGCGTACTTCTATGGCTTCTGGAAAATCCAGATTGTAGGCTTTTGCCTGACCATTGTCGACCTGCCGGAAGGTGGTGTCCAGTCCACAGCCGAGGTTGACAACAGCGGCTTTTGGATGAGCTTTTAAGTATGCCTTGCATGCAGAGGCAAGGTCGTATTGTCTGGTTGCTGCCATGATCGCGCCGGCTTTTTTCATGAGGCCCTTTTTGTCTTCATAGGACATTTCCACCTGATCAAAAATCCACTGGCTGTCCTTGTCATTGAAATTACCGGGATACATTTCCATGGCTAATTTTCTTCCATATAAAGGAATCAATAAGGTTTCCTGTACGGTTCCTTTCTGAATGATTTTTTTACTCATTGTATGTCTCCTTTTGTGATATTTGTAATCTCCAGTTCTGCTTTTAGTCCATAGAGCAGAATGTCCATAGCTTCCATAAAGGCTTTTTTCATTTCCTGCGGGATTCCATCCTGACAGGCGTCATCGGCTATTATTTCACAAGTCATGGAAAATTCAGCTGAGGACAGCAGATATATGGTTTCCTTTGACGGCTGTTTTTTGGCAAAGCCTCTTTTATATAGTTCTTCATAATAATGAAAGGCAAATCCGGCGCTTCGTTCAACATAGATATCGCGGAACTTTTCCAGACATTTTCCGGTATCGTTTTTTAGAAGCATATGGAGGAGGCGTATGTCGCCCTCCAGCATCTGAATGGTCCGGATGGAGACGCGGGAATACAGAATGCTGATCAGTTTGTCATCCGGCATGGCGGAAAAGTCGATATCCATCATGGACTCAGTAATGCCCATCAGCTTCTGTCCGCTTGCTTCAAACAGTTCGTCAAACATTTCCTCTTTTCCGGAAAAATGTTTGTAGATCGCACCTGCCGTAATGCCTGCTTTTGCAGCAATCTTTCGCATGGAGGCTTCCTGATAGCCGGATTCTAAAAATATCTCCATGGCACTTTTTAAAATTGCATTTCTGGTTTCTTTTGAATTTTGGCGGATAATAACACCTCCTTTTGGTAAACGCTGTTTACTTTATAGCACAAGGAAAATATAAAGTCAAGAAAATGCGAACTTTCCATCTGCTGTTAATCAGTTGTCAGATTAGTGGTTCTTTGTGTTATACTAGTCTGTAGAAAGTGATTTTTACAGAAAGCAGGTTATGAGCCGGAATTTAAAATACAGATATAAGGAAAGGAATGCAGAATATTATGGCGTACACACCAAGAGATATTTACCAGTACATTGTAGATAACAACAAAGAAACGGAATTTTTGCAGGCGATTACCAACCGCAGGCAGAATTATTCGATTGCCGAGATCACCGATAAAAAATTCCGGGTAAAGGAAGGCAATCAGGTCAAATTTATCTCTCCGCTTTACAAGATCAATACAGAGGTCACGGACGAGGATATTATAACTGCCGTGCTGAACGGGCTATATGTCAGTGCCTTTATATCAAGATATCAGGATGAGTACAATGTGCATTTTCTGGTACATCCTTATCCGGAAACAATGAAGTCGCAGTTTGAGGAATCTATCTTATCCGATGTGCTTCACTATATGATCATGATGACGATCGTAAAATTGCGTCTGGACACGCCCAAAAAGGTAGACGAGTATCTGAAATAGGAGGATGCCCTGTATGGCTGTAGAAAAGTGTGGGAAAAACCTGTTCCGGATTGGGGAAGTGGCAAAGATGTTTCATGTCAGTGTCAGCCTGCTGCGGCACTATGAAAACGAGGGGCTGCTGTCTCCTGCATATATCTCGGAAGAATCCGGTTACCGATATTACAGCACCGAACAGTTTGAGGTCTTAAATATGATCCGGTATTTAAGGGTGCTTGACATGCCGTTATCTGAGATAGACAGCTTTTTGAAAAACAGGGACATCGATTCCATGGAAGGAAAGCTGCGTCAGCAGAAGGAAATTCTGATCAAGAAGCAGCAGGAGTTAAAAAGAATTGAAAAGAAAATAGAGCATTGTCTGGACCGGCTTAAGGACGCCCAGAGTGTGGAATTAAATAAGGTAGAGCTTGTGACCCTGCCGGAAAAACGAATTGCGTGGATGGATAATCCATTAAAAATACAGGGGTTTCTCGATATGGAGGTGCCGATCCGGCAGTTGGACCAGTCGGATGCAGAAGCCGTGGTCTTTCTTGGAAAGGTCGGAGTGGGAATTTCCGAAAAACACCTGCTGGCAGGAGAGGTAGAAAAATATGACGGTGCTTTTCTGATCCTGGATGAAGAAGATCTGTACTCCGGGAAGACAACGATTTTACCAAAGACGGCGTGTGTGCGTATCCGTTTCCGGGGCAGTCATCCGGAGGCTGTGGCACAATATCAGATCCTGCTCGATCATATTAAAAAGAATAATTTGCGGATTGCCGGTTTTTCACGTGAAGTTACCTTGATCGATTACGGCATTACAAACGAGCGGGACAAATTTGTCACAGAGATCTGTATTCCGGTTGAGTCCTGAGCTTTATGATCATCCAGAGGATGTTGACAAACAACCAGCCTTGAAGAAAAAAGCAAAATAGAATACTATGATGTAGAAACGAAATCATAGAATTGTTTGATATGAAGGAGAAATCATCATGACAATCACACAGCTTAAATATGTAATCACAGTATCTTCCTCCAATTCCATGAATGAGGCAGCCGGCAAGCTCTTTATCTCACAGCCGAGCTTATCGGCAGCGATCAAGGAGCTGGAAAGTGAAATCGGTATAGAAC
>JBNMJP010000267.1:0-2904 GCA_050873905.1 Jutongia sp.
GCGCAGGGACAGAGCCGTCCGGTACAGCAGAGCGTGACAGGACATCCGGTTGCAGCGCCAGCGCAGGGACAGAGCCGTCCGGTACAGCAGAGTGTGTCCGGACATCCGGTTGCAGCGCCAGCGCAGGGACAAAGCCGTCCGGTACAGCAGACGGTATCTGGACAGGTACCGTCTGTAGCTGCATCATCACAGCAGAGTGGATTGCCGGAGGGGCAGATCACACGTCAGAGTATGCCGGATCAGACACCGATCCCGTCGGCACAGGCAAAAACGGAAGAGGGTTTACAGCAGCCGGAGTTGAAGCAGGCAGAGGTTCCAAAGCCGGAACAGCCAAAGAAAGAGCATTTAATTTCTGTCAGCACATCCACTTCCAGACCGGTTAGACCGAAATCTTCTGCTTTGGAGACCATTTCGGAGGAAACAAAATCAATGGATGAGTCTCAGGATGAGAACCATACAGTAGAGATAACCATTAAACTGGATGTGGCAGGCATCAAAAAGAAATTTTCTGATCTGAAGAAAAAGCTTGCTCCGGAAGAAAGGACACTGGAGGAAGTCAATGCTGCCATGGAGGAAAATCGTCAGCTTCAGGCGGAAAAACAGGAAAAGGATGAAACGGCGGCACAAAAGGGAGCACAGTTTGCTCATAAAGCGGCTTCGACTGCAAGTGGCATTGGAAAGAAAGTAACGGGCTTGCTTCGAAAGAAGCAGGAAGACGCAGATGCTATAGAGGGAGAGGCTGTAACGGCAGAGGGCGAAGTGATCAATCCTATGGATGGAGAAGCTGTTGACGGTCAGATTGTTCAGTTGGAGGGAGAAGCGGTTGAAGAGAATCGTTTTTCTGAAAAGATACAGGACCTGAGAGAAGCGATTCCTCAAAAAGCAGGAAAAGCATCTCATTTGCTGACAAATGTTATTATTATTGCATTTTGTATTGGAATTGCGTATTTTCTTGCCTCCTTTGTGACGAACTATGTGGCATATCAGACGCCGGTAGAAGGAGAATCCATGGAGCCGACGCTGACAGATGGAGACAGTGTAGTGATCCAAAGACTGTCATATTATTTTACAGATCCGAAAAGGTATGATGTTGTGGTATTTCCTGTAAATTACGACAATGATTCTACGGAAAAAACATATTATATTAAACGAGTGATCGGACTGCCGGGAGAGACCGTTCAGATTATTGATGGAAGTGTTTATATTAACAATGAAAAGCTGACAGATGACGAATATTCGTCTACATCGACCAATGAGGCGGGAATTGCGGAAAATCCGTTGGTATTGGGAGAAAATCAGTATTTTGTGATGGGAGATAACCGCAATATGAGTACAGACAGCCGTAATTCCTATGTGGGGCTTGTCAACAAAAATGATATTGTGGGAGAGGCATGGATCTGTACATGGCCATTAAATCATTTTGGCGGCTTGAAATAAAGGAGATAATATCATGAAATCAATCCGGGACATTAAGGAAGAATTTCAGACAGCAGTGGATCTGGATGCAAAGGAAAGGCTGGCAGAGAGTTACAGGACAGACAGCCGTAAAGGAGTACAGGATCTGATCGCCAGAGTCTATAGGGAAAAAGAAAAACTGCAGAGTGAGCTGAAGCGTCTGGAGGGCATGAAACAGTTCGAAAAGAAATATGCGGATCATACGGCAATCTGTGGTATCGATGAGGCGGGAAGAGGGCCTCTGGCCGGACCGGTGGTAGCCGGAGCCGTTATCCTTCCGAAGGATTGTTCCATACTATACCTGAACGATTCCAAGCAGGTCAGTGCTTCCCGAAGAGAGGAACTGTTTGATGAGATACAGGAAAAGGCCATAGCAAGTGCGGTGGGAATCGTATCGCCTCAGAGAATTGATGAGATCAATATTCTTCAGGCAACCTACGAAGCGATGCATCAGGCGGTGGAGGGGCTGAAGGTAACACCGGATCTTCTTCTGGTAGATGCCGTGACAATCCCGGCAATGCCAATGAAGCAGGTGGGGATCATTAAGGGGGATGCCAAAAGTGTATCTATTGCGGCAGCGAGCATTCTGGCAAAGGTGACCAGGGACCGGATGATGGTGGAGTATGATGCACTTTATCCGGAATATGGATTTGCAAAGCACAAGGGTTATGGGTCTAAGATGCATATCGAAGCGATACAGGAATATGGTCCATGCCCGATCCACAGAAAGACCTTTATCAAGAATTTCTATTAGAATGTCAGGAACAATATGTAAGGATAGAGATATTTCAATCATAACTATTTATTTGTTTTATTGACGAAAGCAGGTGATATCGTGGCAAAAGATGGATTTCAATATTTTCATCGACCGGAGAAGGAAAAGAAAACAGCAGTTGCACTGGAATATGAGCCCACGGATCAGGCACCGAAGGTCATAGCTTCCGGGCAGGGATATGTGGCGGAAAAGATCATACAGACAGCCAGAGAGGCAGATATTCCGGTACATAAAGATGAAAAACTTGCAGGAAGCCTTCGGGAGATTGAAATTGGAGAATACATTCCGCCGGAGCTTTATCAGGTAGTAGCGGATGTTCTGGTATTTGTGGATGCCATGGATAATATTAAAGCAAAGGTCATGGATCGTCAGGAAAAGAGATTCCGGGATCCGCTGGACAAGAGGGGGAGGAATGCTTAATCGACGGGAGATTGGAAGCTATTATGAAGATGTAGCTGTAGAATATCTGGAAAAACAGGGATATACGATCCTGGAGAGAAATTACCATGCCGGACGTCATGGGGAAATTGATATTATTGCGGAGGATATGGCAGGCATGCTGGTGATCTGTGAGTGCAGGTACCGGGGAAAGAGCGGATATGGAGATGCTCTGGAATCGGTAAACGCTGCCAAGCAGAGACAAATATGCCGGACGACGTTGTATTATTACAAGA
>JBNMJP010000268.1:0-2896 GCA_050873905.1 Jutongia sp.
AAGCCCGGACGCCTCCGGAATAAATCCGGCGGTAAACACTTCTTCCATCGTCGGATAGTAAATATGATTCATATAAATATCATAGTTTTTCCCGGAAAGCGCAATCTTTTTGTAGCTGATCTTTATCTTTGTTTTTCCGCTTCCCTGAACTTCTGTGATATTTCCCTCCTTGTCATATTGATACTTATATGTTTCATCATATTTATGCGGCTCTTCACTGTCTTCGTGATATGTTTCGCTATTGTAATGGATCTGGTCGACCTTTTTCCCATCGTAAGAAATGTCTATATCAAAAAAGGAATCGATCCCTTCATAGCGATTACTGATCTTTCGGACTCTGTTCCATTTATAGGACAGATCCATGGTTTGTCCATCTCTTGTCCACTGCGTTATATTTCCTCTTCTGTCGTATTTATAGTCCGATTCTCCGTAATCCCCTTCATCCTTAGACCAGGTATAATGCGCCAGCTTTCCCTTCTTGTTATAGCCGTAGGTATAGGTCGTCTTTGTTCCTTCGGAATCATTCTGGATCATTTGGGAAAGCCTTCCATTTTCATACGTCGTCTGATATTCATCCTTCATAGAAGTCTCTTTGCTGTCTTCTTTTGTGATATAAACATCTACATCCTCCAATATGTCTCCGGTAGACGGTTCGTATTTATTCAGTTCTCCGTAGTCAAACTGACTGAACGTGTATTTTCCGAGATCTAACGGTACCTCCTTACTTTCCTCCTCCAGAAGAAAACGATCATTGTATTGATATACCGTCACCTTAACCGAATCCAGAGAATTATCGAATTTGTCGCATTCCGTGACCCGTCCCTGATCATCATACTCATACTCATAACTCTCATCGGTCTGCGTCAGATAATTTCCTTTTTTTGTCTTTTTCACCAGATTGCCTTTTTTGTCATACTCGTAAGTAATCTGCATGTTTTCGCCATCCCGATAGGTGCGTTCCACCTTCACAGGCATATACACATACTCTCTTTTTTGCTCACCTCTTCCTTTCCACCAAAATACTGCAAGACTCATTCCGGCGATTATGATAACAATCGCAACGATCAACAATATTTTCACCTTGTCTAATGTCCTTTTCATTTTCTCTCCTTTCGTAAGTGCTTTTCTATGATTTTCATAGTATACACTGTGCCCGGACATTGATGTCTTAATTTTTTTAATCCCCCAAAACTCCCCCCGGGAGATCAATATCCGCCCATACGTTTTCTTATGTCCGATATGAAAATTAATTATTTTGCCTACAAAACAAAGTAATCGGAGAACTGTGCCTGAAAAATTGACGCAAAAAAACGGCAGCCTCCCGAATCACTTCGAAAGAGCTGCCGCTCATAAGTCTGTCTGACTATTAATCTGTAGTGTATGGCATAAGTGCTACGTGACGAGCGCGCTTTACAGCGACTGTCAGAGCTCTCTGATGCTTTGCACAGTTTCCGGTAATTCTTCTAGGAAGAATCTTACCTCTCTCAGAGACATATCTCTTTAATTTGTTGGTATCCTTGTAATCAATGAAATCATGCTCTTTATCTGCACAGAAAGCACAAACTTTTTTTCTTCTGCGAATCGGTCTTCTCTTTGCTGGAGCACCGTCTCTATCGCCTTTATTATAAGCCATGATAAAACCTCCTAATCATAATCTCCGCCATCTAGTCTAGTTAAATGGCAATTCCTCTTCGATGGCATCCGGAATGTTCATGAATCCATCCCCTGCTGCCTGTGTCGGCTCAGGTCTTGATGGAGCCTGCTGGTAGCCATCTCTGTTTCCGTTGTAGTTTGCTGCAGCCGCTTTGCTCTCGGCAAACTCCTGCTCCTCTACAACTACTTCGGTCGTATAAACACGGTTGCCTTCCTTATTGGTATAGCTTCCTGTCTGAATCCGTCCGGTTGCCACGATCTTGGTACCCTGATGAAGATAATTCTCAGCAAACTCCGCACCTCTGCCAAAAACGACACAGTTAATAAAATCTGCTGTCTGCTCATCTCCCTGACGTTTAAATCTACGATCGACCGCAAGTGTATATCTTGCAATTGCTGTCTGATTCTCTCCGGAAGAATAACGGATCTCCGGATCACGGGTCAGACGTCCCATCAAAATTACCTTATTCACTTAGGAAACACCTTCCTTTCTCCTATGCTTCCTGTCTGATGCATAAGAATCTGAGAACATGATCCATGATGCGGACTGCCTGCTCAAGCTGTCCCGGAACATCTGCCTCAGCATCGAACTGAATAAAGTAGTAGTAGCCTTCCTTCATATGCTGAATCTCGTAAGCAAGCTTCTTCTTGCCCCACTCATCCACATTTGTGATGTTACCGCCGAATTTTGTCACATAGTCCTTTGCTTTCTCGACAGTTGCTACTCTTACATCCTCTTCGATCTTAGCATCGACAACTAACGCTAATTCATACTTGTTCATAGTTGTCTGTACCTCCTTTTGGTCTCTGGCTCTCTCCATGGCTCCGCCCCCGTGTGATAACCGGCTGCGGCATGTCCCTGCATGCTTTACCCTGACAGGAGAGAACAAGGAAAAATAAACGTATCACAAATCAATAGTTTACAACATTTTGATCACGATTGCAAGAGCTATTTTCAAAATAAACCTGTTATTTTATACTTTTATAATAATTTTCAAACAACATTTCCTTAATTATTCATATCTATGATCTGCTCTGTCTCCCGGATAAACCGTTCCATCTCCTCCTGAGTACCGATCGAAATTCTTAAATAATTATCGATCCTCTCCTGCCCGAAATGGCGCACAAAAATATGTTTTTCCCGCAGCGAATCAAAGATCTTCTGCGCAGGTACACTCTCATGGACCGCAAAGGTAAAGTTCGTCTGGGAATCCCGGAAAGAAAAGCCCAGCCGCTTCAGTTC
>JBNMJP010000269.1:0-2847 GCA_050873905.1 Jutongia sp.
GCACCAGATAGAACAGAAGTGCAATAGATGCTGCCAGACCCGGAAGTCTGTAGAATACTACCATGAACAGTACGACAAGACCAAATCCGATCGCACCTGCCAGAAGACTTGTCTTAATTGCATCAAGACCAAGCTGAGCTCCAACCACCTGAGACTGTGCCTCTTTCAGCTCCAGAGGAAGTGCACCGATACGGATACCTGCTGCCAGCTCCTCTGCGTCAGCAAATGTCTTAAAGCTTCCGGAAATCTGTGCCTTACCATTGAGAATCTCACTCTGAACTGCCGGAGAAGAAAGCTCCTTGCCATCATAGATAATATAAATTCTCTTCTTCGATGGGGCTGCTGCCTGTGTGGCTGCTCCAAATTTCTTTGTTCCCTTTTTGTTGAAGGTAATATCAACGACATTCTCTTTGTTCTTTGTCGTCTCATCCTGAATGGTATTGGCCTCGGCATTCTTTACCTCAGAACCGGAACAGATGACTTTACTCTTGTCATATGTAACGGTACCATCCTTCTTCACGGTAACATCATCCTCTGCCACAAAGTCAAGAGAACCCTCTTTACCAAGGCTCTTTAATACTTCCTCTGCATCAGCAACACCCGGGATATCTACCTCAATACGCTTGTCTCCCTGCTGTACAACAGAGGACTCTGTACTGTATACCTCGGCACGCTGCTGCATCTTCTGGATCGTATCCTTCATCTCTGTGTCTGTCGGATTATCCTTGACTGCCTCATACGTGATACTGACACCGCCGGCCAGATCCAGTCCCAACCTGATGTTCTGAGCACTTCCCTTGTGGGCAGCTCCCAGTCCAACCAGAGTCGTGTAACCACAAAATGCGATTGCTGCTATAATCACGATTATAGTGAGCAATCCTTTCCTTTTGTTCTTCATTGCTACATATCTCCTTTAAATAACTCTTTTTCGCAGATATTCTTATGCTTTCGTTCCGTACACGCATAAAAAACCACGTTAAAGATTATTATAGCATAGTCAATGAAAGATTGGCAAGAGATTCCTTATATTTCCTTAAGCCTTTCACAAACCCATTTCACCGTCCACTGAAATAAACTTTTCCGCCCTTGGCATCAATGCCTTTATAGTAGAATAATTCCTCTACCGTCACAAGCTGGAAACCTTTTTTGCACAGCTTCGGTACCAGTTTTTCCACAGCTGCAGCCGTACTTGGATACAGATCATGCATCAGCACAATATCTCCATCCTTAATACTTTTACAGCGCTTTAATATTTTTGCTTTATTTCTGCTTGCCCAGTCCTCCGTATCCACACTCCAATAGATCATCGGGATCTGAATGGTCTGGCGCATTTTGTCATTGACATTGCCATAAGGCGGACGCAACATCGTCGGGTTCTCCCCGTTAATCTTTTTCATAACACGAAATGCCCTTTTTAATTCACGGCGGATCTGCTTCTTTTTCATTTTGCTGAGATCCCCATGATCAAAGGTATGGGTCGCGATCTGATTTCCCTGTTGATAGGCATTTTTCATTGTATCTGCATACCGTTCCACACGATTTCCCACCACAAAAAAGGTGGCTCTGGAATCATGCTTTGCCAAAGCTTTTACAATGCGATTGGTCACACGGTCATAGGGACCGTCATCAAAAGTCAGAGCAACCATTGGTTTATCCGGATCCAGATTCTTGCGGATATGTTCTACCGGAACCTTTGTCTCCTCCGGCTCCTTTGCTTCTGACGGCTCCGCCGCCTTTTTATCGTTTTTCTTCTGATCCACAGAAGCTTCTGTCTTTACCTGTGCTTTGTCCTGCTCCCCCTGTCGGTTTAACCGCACAAGCTGTACCGCCATTGCAATTATAACAATACCAAGTACTACAGCCGCACTCATCATGATCCCTATGGAACGGGAATCCCCCTGTTCTCTTCTGTCTTTCCCCTTATTTCCTCTGCTCATCTTCTACTCACCTTTTCTTCCTTCATTCACTTGTGCTTTTCGCGAGCATTTTGTCCCCTCTTTTTTCGCACACCGACTATCATAACACAACTGATTTTTTTATCATCACACAATGTTTACTTTTATATTAAATAACTATTAACTATCTGATAACTTTTATCTATCTCCATGATCTGCCGGAGCAAGCATCCCGCCTATCATTCCCGCAACCACACAGATAATGCCGCTGCTGATCGTCTGAAAATTCATTGTGAGTCCCTGATGATAAATAACATTTCCCACCAGCAAAAGTACCAGAAAATAGCCAAGGCCCATCAGTGCTCCCCAAAGAAATTTCTGCTTTCCCCTGATCTGTCCAATACAAAAGCCTCCTATCAGAGAAGAGATCACATACGCAGCGATCACTCCTCCACCGATAAACCCGGGATTCATATGTCCATTCAACATAACTGCCGAAATCACTGCCAGGATCACCGCGGAGATTACCAGCATTCCCATTAATATCACAAAGAATCCTATCACATTTTTACTTTTCATTATTCGCTCCTGAAAATCACGTTTTGTTATCTATTGTATGTTCATTTGTGGTAAACTATTCAGCAGAACAAATATCAGGAGGGATTTCCATGACGAATTATATTGATCTGCATACACATTCCAATGCTTCCGATGGCACCTGTACCCCCACGGAAGTGGTACAGCTTGCCGCACAGAAGGGACTTCGTGCCCTGGCATTGACTGACCACGACACCGTATCCGGCGTGGAGGAAGCCATGAGCGCCGCCGTTTCACTTTCTCTGCCGATCCAGGTCATCCCGGGCACAGAACTTTCCGTGGCATACAAAAAGCAGGATATTCATATCGTGGGACTTTTTGTGGATCACCACAACAAAGCCTTTCAGGATATGAC
>JBNMJP010000270.1:0-2823 GCA_050873905.1 Jutongia sp.
CTTCGGCATCACCTTCAATGCCCCTTTGCGGGTGGTAATGATCGAAGATGCCGCATTGGCAAACCGAAGCATTTCATGCAGATCATCTTCCGTCAAAGAATCAAGTCCCTTTTCCAGGACAGTATTTAAAACGCATGCCATAAAGGTATCTCCCGCTCCTGTGGTCTCTATCGTGTCGTCCCGCAGAAACGGCTCGCAAAATACACTTTTCCCCTGATAATATGCCTTGCTTCCCTGCTTTCCCATCGTTGCGCATACTAATGCCGGATGATTTTTTTTCAGAATTTCCGCAATACCCTGATCAATATCCTTCTTACCGGTCAGAAAAGCAATTTCATCATCTGAAATCTTTAAGATATCACACTGTCCGATTCCATACCACATTTGACGTGCGGCATCCCCCAGACTATTCCATAGCGGTGGTCTTAAATTGGGATCAAAAGAGATAAGTGCACCTTCTTTTTTGGCATGCTGTACGGCTCTTTGGGTTGCGTCCTTTACCTGCTCGTGCGTCATGGACAAGGTTCCAAAATGAAAAATCTTTGTCTGGGCAAGCTTCTCCTGCTGCACTTCCTCCCAGCACAGCATCATATCAGCACCGGGATTTCTATAAAATGAAAACTCCCTGTCTCCGTCTTCCTTTGTATGAACAAAGGCTAACGTAGTATGCACCTCCGGATCTACAACAAGATTATCCGTATTGATTCCCTGTGTTTTTACTGCATCTGCCAGCATCCGTCCAAAAACATCATCCCCGACTTTTCCGATAAATGCCGTACTTTTTCCAAGATTTTGCAGCATGGACAATACATTACACGGGGCTCCTCCGGGATTGGCCTCCAAAACAGGATTTCCCTGTGTACTGATTCCATTTTCCGTAAAATCCACGAGTAATTCCCCTAATGCAGTCACATCAAATTTTCTCATCATTTTCCTCCCATCTGCATACATCATGCCTTTTCGCCGATAGATATATCATATTTATCAATATTGACAGTAACAGAACCATCGCAGACAAAACTGATCTGATCGGCATCCAACGGAGTATAGAATGTTGTACTCATCACCTGTGCCCCATCATTTATAAAAATCTCTGCGGAATATTTATCCAGGATCATCCGGATCTTAACAACGTCACCCGAAACTTTGACCGGAACTTTTCTCTGTGCCAGCACATCACGGATCATTCCACAGTATGTCCTGTCAATTTCTATAGTTTTACCCGCACGGTCATAAGTAAATTTCGTAAAATGCTTTTGATTTTGTGCAAAGCAGATATCAAACGAAGTATAATCGCCCTCCAAAAGTTCTACAGTCATATCCAGCACACGTCCCCGGATCCCTTCCTTCTGACATGTCCCTTTTATCGTACACTGGTCATAATGAACCGGGGTACTGTAGTATTTTTCCAACTCCCGGACCGGACTTTGCAATATCCGCCCGTTTTCAAGACGAAGCTCTCTTGGAATAGTCATCATACAGGCCCATTTCTGATCTGCCGGACGAATATTGGCATCCCAGGTCTGCATCCATCCGATCACAATACGCCGGCCATCCGCAGACAACATAGTCTGTGATGCATAAAAGTCCAGGCCATCATCCAGAGAATATACATGCGAATAATCAAATGCATGCCGTCCTCTGTCATAACTACCGGTATAATATACTGCATTATTTCCATTATGAAACTCCCGACCGGCACACAGATCCTGTGGAGAAGCAAACAGTATATATTCCCCGTCCAGTTCAAAGAAATCCGGGCATTCCCACATTGTTCCAAGATTTCCGTCTTTATCCTCTGCCAATACAGATACATACTTCCACTCAACGGCATCCTCCGAATGAAATAATACAACCTGCGGCTTTCCCTGGTCTGTTTTGTTTCCAACGACCATATAATATCCGTCATCTTCTTTCCAGATCTTCGGATCTCTGAAATGCTCTCTGCTAAAGCCCTTCGGAAGCATATCACCGGTCACTACCGGGTTTTGTGCAGATTTATTATATTCCTTTCCATCGCCCAAAGCAATACATTGATTCTGATACGTATATTTCTGCCCATTCTCCTCTTTTTCCATGACACCAGTATATACAAGAAGATGACCTTTCTCTGTCTCTATTCCTGAACCGGAAAAACAACCTGCTTCATCATACGCCTGATCCGGAGCCAATGCTGCCGGAAGTTCCGTCCATTTCACGAAATCCTCTGTTTCATAATGTCCCCAGTGCATCGGTCCCCAGACTGTACTGTAGGGATGAAACTGGTAAAACAAATGGGTCTTTCCCTGATATACCGAAAAGCCATTGGGATCGTTCATCCAGCCGCATGGCGGTGTTACATGGAACACCGGAAGCTCTTCTTTTGGAATGCGGTTCTGTTTAACATATTCATTTGCTTTTTTCAACTGATCCATATCTATACCTGTCCCTTTCCGGATGTCTGCGGTTCTGCCCCTACAGACATCCGATTGTTTCATACCTTACCTACAGTTCGATCGCTTCTTCCGTATCGATATCAAAAAAGTGCATCCTATGCGGCACAAATACAAATTCCACCTTGTCTCCTACCTTACACAGCTCATATTTTGAAACCCTGGCAATCGTTACTGCTCCTCCAAATTCAAAATAGATATTATTTTCATTTCCCATGATCTCCGTATTATCAACAACCGCCTGCATTTTATTTTCTTTATAGATATCCAGATTCTGTGGATCAAATTTGATATCTTCTCCACGAATTCCAAGTGTCATTCTTTTTCCATGCTTCTTTAACTTCTCAGCTATTTCCGGCTTTATGGTCAGACGATTGCCATCTGAAAATAC
>JBNMJP010000271.1:0-2822 GCA_050873905.1 Jutongia sp.
ACAAAACACAGAGATATCTGCCAAACTCCTCTCCAAGCTTGTCTACCGCATATGCGGGATTGGCATAACTGGTATCGTAATTCTCCGGAAGAATATCCTGATACAACGCATGATTCCTCTTCTGCAATTCTTCCAAAGTCAGCTCATAAAAGCTCCCTGTATCAATCTCTTCATATGTGTCCATCATTTGTACCAAAAAGGAGGACACCTTGGCGAAATAATCTGTCATCTGCTCCGGGACAACACTGTTGTCTCCGCTTGTCTCCCGGTTGATCCCCCGTACCCGTTCTGCCGCCAGTTCATATCTCTCCTGATAACGGCTTTTTTCTTCTTTTGCTTTTGGATAAATGATGTTCATATGATCCCTCACTTTATAATGTCTTCGTTCCGTGTCTGCGGGCTACATGATCTCCATGATCTTCAGATCCTTTTCCTTCCGCAGATCAATGGCTTCCCCGTCCACCATGACAACAGGTCTGGATAATGCATGTACATTTATATAGATCAGTTTTCCTGCCCTTCCATCGGAAAGCTTTATCCTTTCATTGAGATAAGACTCCGCGATCCGGCGTAAAAATGTCAATATATAACGGCTGTCATACTTCTGAAAGCCTTCTTCTTCAAAAATCTGTATCACATCAAAAGGACATGTCGGTCCGCGGTACACACGGGGAGATGTCATGGCATCGTATACATCCACAATAGAGACGATCTTGGCATACTCATCAATATGATCATCCACCAGCCCCAGCGGATATCCACTGCCATCAATTCTCTCATGATGCTGCAATGCCGTATAACGGATATGATAATCCAGCTTATTTTCGGTCAAAATTGCAAATCCATACTCCGTATGCTTCTTGATGATCTGGTATTCCTCCTCGCTGAGCTTTTCCGGCTTCTGAATGATCTCCAACGGCACTCTGGTCTTGCCAATATCATGAAGTATCCCGGCTACGGTCAGAATCTTTTTTTCTTCTTCATCAAACCCAAGCCAGTCAGCAAACACATTGCACAAAAGCCCTACATTCATAGAATGTGCATACGTACTATCATCATAATGCCTTAAATTCTGTACCATATCAAAGGCATTAATAGAATTGCCGGTATCCTTTAACAACATAACCACCTGTCTGTATAATGCCTCACAATCAATCTTTTGATTCTTTTCAATGACACAGCTGAGCATATTTTGAAAATTAATAACCTCTATGTCATAATTTTCCTGAAATTTCTGAAACTCCAGACTGTTCTGGATACGTTCCGAATAAGATGAACGATGGTAGGAATTGGCCTCCTGAACACTTAAGACCTCCTCCTCGATCATAAACTGTGGTATTTCAAAACGATGCAGCTTGGTGATGGTTCTCTCATCTAACACCGTTCCCTTTTTCACAACGATCTGATTGGCAAAGTTATACACATCCTGTCCCAGGATCATCCCCGGACAAAGTCTTGCCTTATCCATCATCTGCATCTCATTTCACCACCTTTTTTAAAATAAGCCCGCTTCGCCGGAATGTTTCGTCCGGTTTCGCGGGCACCGTTTCTATCATCAATCCTTGTCAACGACTTCCATGTAGAAGCTGGAGTAATCCTTTCTCTGCTCCTTTGTCGCTGCGATCGCTGTCCGCGGATGCTGATTCAAATGACCTGTGATCAGGTAAGGAATATCATATCCCCATACAGCTCCCTGCTCTTCCAGTGGAACCATGTATTTCTCAACAAACTGCAGTACAGGGAAAAGCTGGTATTTCGGATTCTTCAGAAATCCAAGAAGAAGCTCCATCGCACAGTTTCCTGCGCCTCTTCCCATGCCCTTCATGGTAGCATCCAGATAAGATACACCGTTGGTCAGCGCCTCGATGGTATTGGCAAAGGCAAGCTGCTGATTGTTATGTGCATGCATTCCTATGTACTTACCATACTTCTCACCAATCTCCAGATACTGCTCGCTGATATTGCGGATCTGCTCCGGGAACAGAGAACCATAGCTGTCTACGATGTAAATGCCGTCTACCGGACTCTTTCCAAGCATATCCAGTGCACCAAGAATGTCAGACTCCTTAGCATTGGAGATTGCCATAATATTACATGTGGTCTCATATCCCTTACGGTGTGCATCCTCGATCATATCAATCGCTGCAGGCATCGTATTAACATAAGTGGCTACACGCACCAGATCAACCGGGCTCTCATCCTTCGGATGAATATCCTGCTTGTAATTGCATCTTCCCACATCTGCCATAATGGAAATCTTCAGATCGGTATCATTGTCCCCGACAATGGCACGGATGTCATCGTCATCACAGAATTTCCATTTGCCAAACTTGTCCACATCAAACATTTCCTTGTCTGCTCTATATCCGAACTCCATATAATCTACTCCGGCCTTTACATTGGCCTTATACAGAGCTTTAATAAACTCATCTGTAAAATAAAAATCATTTACCAGTCCACCATCTCGAATTGTTGCATCCAGAACCTTGATGTCCGGACGAAAAGATAATAAATCTCCCTTTTGTGCCATAACTTCTTTCCTCCGTTTTGAATTCTTTGTTTCCACGTTATATTATACATAATATTGACATCTTTTACAATCCTTTTAACTTGATAGGAATAAAAAAGAAAAATGCTGTGAGTTTCCGGCATCTGCCGAAATCCCACAGCATTTATATGATTTTTCCAGCCGGTCAGTTTTTGAGACATCCCACCGGAAAACTTTCACCAATTAATGTGCCAGAATGATCTTCTTCGGGCACTTCTCAGCACACTTGCCACAGCCGGTACACTTGCTCTGATCAATATGTGCTACATTATTC
>JBNMJP010000272.1:0-2818 GCA_050873905.1 Jutongia sp.
GGAAATGTACCGTGACTGCAGACTGCAGTTTGATTTTAATTTATAAAGATGGAGACAGGTGTCTCCCGGAAAGGCAGGTAACATTATGGCACTTCGTACAATACGTACCATTGGAGATGAATTATTATATCAGAAATCCAGAGAGGTCAAAAAAATGACTCCCCGGACACAGACACTGATCGAGGATATGCTGGAAACTATGTATGATGCACAGGGCGTCGGTCTGGCGGCACCACAGGTTGGTGTACTGAAACGGATCGTTGTGATCGATGTTTCTCCGGAGGGAGATCAGCCGATCATCCTGATCAATCCGGAGATCATAGAAAAGTCCGGAGAACAGACCGGTTATGAGGGATGCTTAAGCGTACCGGGTAAGACCGGGATCGTGACCCGTGCCAATTACTGTAAGGTAAAGGCTTTAAATGAGAATATGGAAGAGATCGTGGTAGAAGGCGAGGAACTTTTAGCGAGAGCGTTTCAGCATGAGATCGCTCATCTGGACGGACAGTTATATGTTTCTCTGGTAGAGGGCGAGTTGATGAACAATTCCGATCTGGAGGAGCAGGACTAGGAGATGGAAGTACGTGGGGATTTGTTTCAGAGCAGATTAAACAGATCTGATGACATCCTTTTACGCTACAAGATGTTCAGAAATGGAGATTGATATATGAGAGTTGTATTTATGGGAACCCCGGATTTTGCAGTGCCTACCTTACAGGCACTGCTTGGCAGCAGACATGATGTAGTTGGCGTTGTGACGCAGCCGGATCGTCCAAAGGGGCGGAGTGGAAAGCTGCAGCCATCTCCGGTTAAGGAAAAGGCAGTGGAGGCCGGCGTGCCGGTATTGCAGCCGGAAAAGGTCAAGGATCCGGCATTTTTTCCGGAGCTTGAAAAATTACAGCCGGATGTGATCGTTGTGGTCGCCTTTGGCCAGATCCTTCCGGAGACAGTTTTAAATCTGCCGAAATACGGATGCATGAATGTCCATGCGTCACTGCTGCCAAAGCTTCGCGGGGCGGCACCGATCCAGTGGTCCGTGATCGACGGGGATCCGGAGAGCGGTGTTACGATCATGCAGATGGACAAGGGGCTGGATACCGGAGATATTCTTCTGGTGGAGAAATACAAGCTTGATCCGAAGGAGACGGGGGGAAGCCTGTTTGACAAGCTGTCAGAGCTTGGCGGTCCGTTGCTGTTGCAGGCTCTTGATCTGGCGGAAAAGGGAGAATTATCTCCGGTTCCCCAGGAGCATGAGAAGCATACCTATGCCAAAATGCTTACAAAGGCGTTGGGAGAGATTGATTTTACCCAGAACGCAGAGGCCATCGAACGTCTGATCCGTGGACTGAATCCATGGCCAAGTGCCTATACCCATCTGAATGGAAAGATGCTTAAGATCTGGGATGCCGATGTGGTTGCTTCCGAGGCAAAGGGGGAACCGGGTCAGATCGTTCAGGTGGAAAAGACGGGCTTTATGGTGCAGACCGGAAAGGATCTTTTAAAGATCAATTCCCTGCAGTTAGAAGGAAAGAAGCGCATGGATGCCGAGTCATTTCTGAGGGGATATACTCTGGAAGTGGGAAGCATGCTTTCCTGATATAGAGAAAATAATAAATGCAGATAATTTTAATATAAAAAAGATACCGAGATATTATGGGATATCTCAGTAATGGAGGAATAGAGACAGGATGCCCCGGGACAATAAAAGAAACAATAACACAGGAAGACCGGCAGCGGGAAAAGCAGTCCGTAATACAACGGTCAAAAGCACCCGCCAGCTTGCATTGGAAGCCATGGTTTCCATCATGGAAAATGGAGAATACTGCGATAAAGTGCTTCACAGCATGTTAGATAAATATCCCCTGGAGCAGCGGGACAGGGCATTTTTGATGCGTCTTGTGGAAGGGACGGTGGAACGCTGTATCGAGCTTGATTATGTGATCGACCGGTATTCCAAGCTGCCTGTGACAAAGCAGAAGCCCGTGGTACGGGAAATTCTTCGTCTGGCGGTTTATCAGATCATGTATATGGATCAGGTGCCGGACAGTGCGGCATGTAATGAGGCGGTCAAGCTTGCCTGTACCAATCATCTGATCCCGCTCAAGGGTTTTGTAAACGGGGTTTTGCGTAATGTGGTGCGTTTTTATGAGGATACCCCGTACCCGAAGGCGAAGGATGAAGTACGTCATCTGTCGGTGTGGTATTCTATGCCGGAATGGATCGTCACACGTTTTATCGATCAATATGGTTTTGAAAAGACCGAAGCGATCCTGCAGAATTTCCTGCAGGAGGACAGAGGGATCAGTCTGCGGTGCAATTTATCAAAGGCATCCGGAGAGGAGATCATTGCCTCTCTTCAAAAACAGGGAGTGAAGGTGGAGTCCGGTAAATTATTTCCACAGGCACTTCATATCAGAAATTACGGCAGACTCAGTGAGCTGGAAGCCTTTGAAAAGGGATGGGTCCAGGTGCAGGATGAAAGCTCCCTGATCGTGGGAGCAGCGGCACCGGTCAATGAATCCAGCGTTGTGATCGACGTTTGTGCCGCACCGGGGGGCAAGTCTATTCATATTGCAGATAAAATGAACGGGGAAGGACTGATCCGTGCCTGCGATCTGACGAAGGACAAGGTATCACTGATCCGGCAGAATCTGATCCGGACAGGATTTCATAATGTCAAATTAAAAAAGCACGATGCCATGGAGTTTCTGTCGGAATGGGAAGAAACGGCAGATGTTGTGGTAGCCGATCTGCCATGCTCCGGTCTGGGCGTAATGGGACACAGGGCAGACATTAAATATAAGACAAAGCCACAGGA
>JBNMJP010000273.1:0-2778 GCA_050873905.1 Jutongia sp.
CTATACCCACAAGATCCTGACCGGGAGAAAGGATGGTTTTGAGCATTTACGTCAGTTTGGAGGTATGAGTGGTTTCCCGAAACAATCAGAGAGTGACTGCGATGCTTTTGATACCGGACACAGTTCCACATCCATCAGTGTTGCTTTGGGGCTGGCAAAAGCCAGGGATATCCAGAAGCAGGATCATAAAATCTTTGCGGTGATCGGAGACGGAGCGTTATCCGGCGGCATGGCATATGAGGCAATGAATAATGCCGCGCGGCTGAAATCCAATCTGGTGATCGTATTAAACGATAATCAGATGTCGATATCTAAAAATGTAGGTGGTATGTCCAGTTATCTGGGGAAGATCCGTACCAGCGGAAATTATACCGAGTTGAAGGAAGAGGTAGAAAATGCGCTGTCAAAGCTGCCACATCTCGGGGACAAGCTTACCAGCCGTATTCGCGGAATCAAGGATCTGATCAAACGGGTGTTTATTCCCGGGATGCTTTTTGAGGATATGGGACTGACTTATATTGGGCCGATAGACGGACATAATATTCAGCAGATGGTGACAGCTTTTCAGAGTGCATCCAAAATGAAGGAAGCAGTCATTGTTCATGTGTGTACCCATAAGGGAAAGGGATATCGCCCGGCAGAAAAGAATCCGTCTGATTTCCATGGTGTATCTCCGTTTAATGTGAAGGATGGAAGCAGCCGGCATACCGGGGAGAAAGCAAAGACATATACAGATATTTTCAGCGATACCATGCTTGAAGTGGCACGGGAGAGGGAAGATGTTGTGGCGGTATCGGCTGCGATGCCTTCCGGCACCGGACTGACTGCAATGGCCTCGAAGTATCCCAAGAGATTTTTTGATGTGGGCATTGCGGAGGAGCATGCGGTCACCTTTGCGGCAGGCATGGCGGCCGGTGGCTTGAAGCCTGTGGTGGCAATCTATTCCACTTTTTTGCAAAGGGCATATGATCAGATCCTTCATGATGTCTGTATTGGAAATCTGCCGGTGGTATTCGCCGTGGATCGTGCAGGGCTTGTGGGGAGTGACGGAGAGACCCATCAGGGGATTTTTGACATTTCCTATTTATGCAGCATGCCGAATATGACGGTAATGGCTCCCAAAAACGGATGGGAACTCCGGCAGATGATGCTCTTTGCCATGGAGCAGAATACACCGGTAGCGGTACGTTATTCCAGAGGAGAAGCATGGGAGGGGCTGCAGGATCATCAGCAGGAGATTTCCATGGGAAAAGCAGAATGGATCTGTGAGGGACAGGAGATTGCCCTTCTGGCTGTGGGAAATATGGTAGAAACAGCAATGTGGGTCCGAGAGCATTTAAAGGCAGAAGGTCAGAGGGTTTCCGTGGTCAATATGCGTTTTATCAAACCGATGGATGAGGAAGTTCTTCAGAAGGTGAAAGAGAGACATTCCAAGGTGGTCACGCTGGAGGAAGGCGTTTATAATGGCGGCTTCGGAGAGGCGGTGTCGGCATGGTATGAAGGAACCCCGATGCGGGTATTAAATATTGCACTGCCGGATCAGTTTATTGAACATGGAAGTGTGACGGAACTAAAGAAAAAATACGGGTTGGACCCGGAAAGCATTACAGAGAAAATATTGTCCTGGGAGGATGAGGACAGGAAGGCTTAGGTGTCATTGTGAAAGAAAGATTGGATGTGCTTCTGGTCAAAAGAAATCTGGCGGCGTCCAGAGAAAAGGCTAAGGCAATAATCATGACAGGCAATGTATTTGTCAATGGACAAAGAGAGGATAAGGCTGGGAGTACCTTTAAGGAGGATGCGCTGATCGAGGTCAAGGGAAATCCTATGAAATATGTAAGCCGCGGAGGTTATAAGTTGGAAAAGGCAGTTGATCTGTGGCAGGTGCCATTGCAGGATAAGATCTGTATGGATGTAGGTTCTTCCACAGGAGGCTTTACGGACTGCATGCTCCAAAACGGGGCACAGAAGGTATATGCCATAGATGTGGGAACCAATCAGCTGGCATGGAAGCTTCGCCAGGACGAGAGAGTCATTTCCATGGAAAAGACCAATATCCGCTATGTGACCACAGAAGATATTGCAGATCCCATTGATTTTTTCTCGGTGGATGTGGCATTTATTTCTTTGAAAAAAGTACTGGAGCCGGTGAAGGCACTTCTGACACCGGAGGGACAGGGGGTCTGTCTGGTAAAGCCGCAGTTTGAGGCCGGCAGGGAAAAGGTTGGAAAGAAGGGAGTTGTCCGGGATCCAAAGGTACATCGTGAGGTGTTGGAGCAGATCATGCAGTATGTTCTTTCCATCGGTTTTGATATTTTGGAACTGAGCTTTTCTCCGATCAAAGGGCCGGAGGGCAATATCGAGTATCTTTTATATATTCAGAATACAGACAAGATACCGGATGAGACTTCACTGGAAGAATCCTTTCATGCTTCCTATGACAATCTGATCCGGGAGACCGTGGCAGCAGCGCACGGAAAACTGGATAAGGATGCGGAAGGAGAGCAGTAATGAAGCGCTTTTGTGTGATCACAAACAGAGACAAAGAGGACAGCAACCGAAAAGCGGTATATATACAGGAATATCTGGAACAAAAAGGCGGAAAATGTCTGATCCTGGAAAACCGCCGGGTCATATCGGAGGGTGTTTTGCATTATACGGAAGCAGATAAGATTCCGGAGGAGACGGAATGTGTGCTTGTGCTGGGCGGCGATGGAACTATGATCCAGGCAGCAATCGACCTGGTTCACAGTAAACTGCCGATCCTCGGCATCAATA
>JBNMJP010000274.1:0-2724 GCA_050873905.1 Jutongia sp.
ACTCCTTCCACATGATACGGCGTATTCACGTATATTTTATCCTCCCGCAAAAACACTTCTACTTCCGGAAAAGGCTTTCCGATCAGATTTCTGCTTTCCCCCATCTCCTCATCTGTAACATACGTCACATAATTCAACTCACTTGCACCGTAATATAACACGATCTTTGTATTTGGAAAGACTTCTTTTAATCGGATGGCATCTTCCCTTCCCAGACTTTGCGAGCCGGACAGTATCATCTTTATCCCAGACATTTTTTCCTTTGCCACCTCTGGCAAAAGCATCAATTTCGTTGGAATCAGATAAATGCTGTCTGCTTTGCTTTCCCGTATTCGCTCCAGCCACCTCTTCGGCTGAAAGCCGTTCTCTGCAATTACAACACCACCCGCATAAAACTGCGCCAGATACAGATTCAGATTGCCGGTAAAGGCAAGACTTCCCTGTGCAAAAAGCCGGCTGTCTTCTGTTACGTCAAAAATTCTGTTCTGGGTTGGAAAAAAGCCTGCCCAGCTTTCATACGACCGATAGTAAATCTTTGGTTTTCCTGTCGTACCGGATGTACAGACTGCCATGCACGCATCCTCCGGCGGCTCTGACAGCAGATATTCTCCATCCCAATAGAGCTTCTGATCAGACGGTACGAGCAAAGGAATCTGGCCTGTCGCATTGCACGCCAGAAAATCCAATAGTTGTTCCATAATATCTTTCTTTTTGATCACACGCACTTTTCCCGTCAGATTTTCCGACATTTCCTCCCGCCACTGCGTCGCTCTTTTCCCGGCCTCTTTGCACAGCCAGCCATAAGAATGCGATACGCCATCCACAATGACTGCCTCTTTTTGTGCCTCTTTTTCTAATAACAACTCATAATAGTTCATCATTCCACCCTCTTTAATAAAATTGCCGTTCCAACCCCTCCTGCTGCCGCGATACTACATATGCCAAGCTCACCTGATACCTGCTGCAACGCTTTGAGCGCATGAAGTGTAATAATCCCACCGGATGCTCCATAAGGATGACCATACGCAAGTGCACCACCAAATATATTATATTTTTCAAGTGATTTTGGAAATGCTCTTGCAAACAACATATCTATCACTGCAAATGCTTCATTGCATTCAAAAATGTCAATATCCTGTTCTGTCAAATGATACCTTTTCAACAAATCTTGTATCGCTAACACTGCCGTCTTCGGACTCTTTGATGGATCTGCTCCTACTTCTGTCATTCCCACAAATTCTGCTTTCGGCTGCAATCCATGCATGGCTGCATACCGTTCAGAGCCAAGAAGTACAAAAGCCGCGCCATCATTGGTCAGGCAGGCATTGCCTGCTGTGATCAGACCGTCTTTTTGCAACACTCCCGGCAATCGGTCTAGCAGTCTTTCGCTCATACGCGGACGAATACCCTCGTCCCTATCACAGCCTTCTATCACCTCATAGGAAATATCTTTCAAAATCCCCTTTTCCTGCGCCTCACAGGCAAGTCTGTGGCTGCGCAGAACCCACGGATTCATGTCCCTTCTCGAAAATCCTTCCTCTCTTGCTACTGCTTCTGCACCCTCTATCATCGCTGTCTGTCGATGCTCTCCCGGCGCAAACTTCGCCACGCGGTACCAGCCCTGTTCCCCACCAAACCGCTCATAGTCGGCATGATTCTTATGGTAGCCTCTCCGCGGTGCCGTAGAACTGCTCTCAAAGCCTCCGGCAATATAAAAATCTCCCATGCCGCTTGCAATCTTAGCCGCCGCAATTCCTATGCTCTCCAGACCGGAACCACACTGTACATCTACCGTAACCGCAGGTATCCTCTCCGAAAGTCCTGCCTCTAGCATCATCAAACGTGCCAGATTGCCACCGGCCCCCACACCATTTCCGGCAACAACCCCATCCGGCTCTACACTTCCATATGGCTGCAGCACCCGCAACAATGTCTTAGCTCCCAATATTTCTGCCGGCACATGACGATACATTTGGTTTTCAACACCAATATAGCTTCTCCCGCCACCTAACACATATACTTTTTCCATACTACTCCTCAATTCTGCGCATTTACTGCGAAGTGGCAAAGAGAAATTCGCACAGGCGATTTCCCTTCTGCCATCAAAGAACCACTTGATCAGATAAACCACTTAATCAGATAGAGGTATTCTTTAAAATCATACCAACTCCAGCTTATATCCTAACTCTTCAAGCAGTGCCATATCCTTTTCTATCGTAATTCCTGCTGTCGTCAGCATACTTCCGGAAATTGTCGCATTGGCACCGGACTGGAAGCACTGGCGTCCCATATCGCCTAACAGACTTCTTCCTCCTGCCATTCGGATTGACGCATCCGGCAAAATAAAGCGGAAAATCGCAACAATACGTGTCACTTCATCATTTGAAAGAACCTTTTGATTTTCCAAAGGTGTTCCCGGAATCGGATTCAAAACATTGACCGGAACCGAGTCCACTCCAAGTTCGCGTATCGTCAATGCCATATCAATGCGGTCTTCCATCGTTTCACCAATCCCCATCAGGCCGCCACAGCACACAGACATACCAACCTTCTGCGCAGTCTTGATTGCCTGAATCTTGTCATCATATGTATGCGTTGAACAGACCTTAGGAAAATATGTTCTGGAAGTTTCCAGATTATTATGTACACGAGTCACTCCGACTGCCTTTAACTTTTTAAAATCCTCTTCGTCTAACAAGCCAAAGGAAGCACAGACATCAATAT
>JBNMJP010000275.1:0-2710 GCA_050873905.1 Jutongia sp.
AGTGGCGGCAATGTCATCCGGATCGAATGCTCTCTGCCATCACAGGATTCCTGCTTTGCGGTAAGTACTTTTGGATTTGTAATACCGGTTCCACCAAAACGCTCCTCATCCGAAGATAAGATTTCCCTGTAGGTTCCCGGACACGGTACACCAAACTGCATATTTTCTCTGGTAACCGGTGTAAAGTTACACAGGAACAAAAGCTGCTTTTTGGCCGATGCACCACGACGCACAAAAGAAACAACACTCATATCAGCATTTTCACAGCTCATCCATTCAAATCCGATCGGATCGCAGTCGTTGGCATAAAGAGCATCATATTCCTGATATATTTTATTTAAAGCCTTTACATAATCCTGCATCTGATGGTTTCGTTCCTCTCCCAGCAAATCCCAGTCAAGACTTCTCGCCTCGCTCCACTCACGGAACTGTGCAAATTCCTGTCCCATAAACAAAAGCTTTTTGCCCGGATGACCATACATAAAGCCATATGCGGTACGCAGGTTTGCAAACTTCGCGTCTAGTTCTCCCGGCATCTTATTGATCATGGATCCCTTGCCATGAACTACCTCATCATGGGAAAGTACCTGAATAAAGTTTTCACTGTATGCATACTGCAGACTGAAGGTCAGACGTCCATGATTTGGTCCACGGAATAACGGATCCATGTGCATATATTCCAGAAAATCATTCATCCAGCCCATATTCCATTTAAACAAGAAGCCTAAGCCGCCCATCTGTGCCGGCGAAGTCACACCCGCCCATGCAGTAGACTCCTCGGCAATGACCAATGTGCCCGGCTCTTCCTTCTCGAATACCTGATTCATATGCTGGAACAAATGGATCGCATCAAAGTTCTCATTACCGCCCTTTTCGTTCGGCAGCCACTCACCATCATTCTTACCATAATCCAGATAAAGCATGGAGGCCACTGCGTCTACACGAAGACCATCCACATGGAACTTCTTGAGCCAGAATAATCCATTGGCAAGAAGGAAATTTTCTACTTCCTTTTTCTTATAATTAAAGATCAGAGTGCCCCAGTGCGGATGCTCTCCACGACGTTTATCCGGATGCTCGTAAAGCGCCTGTCCATCAAACTGCGCCAGACCATGTGCATCTCTCGGGAAATGTGCCGGTACCCAGTCAAGAATAACGCTGATCCCCTGACTATGCATATAATCCACAAAATACATAAAATCCTCCGGGGACCCGTAGCGGCGGGTCGGCGCATAATAGCCCGTCACCTGATAGCCCCAGGAGCCATCAAACGGGTGCTCCGCAATACCCATCAGCTCTACGTGGGTATACCCCATCTCTTTCACATAGGCAGCCAGCTCTACCGCAAGCTCTCTATAATTGTAAAAGCCGTCCTCTGTGCCGTCGTCCTTCTTGCGCCAGGAACCAGGATGTACCTCATAGATCGCCATCGGCTCCCTGCGTCGGCTTTCTCTGCTCTCCTTGCGGCGACTGGTCATCCACTTCCGGTCAGTCCAATGAAACCCTCTGAGATCCGCTACCACCGAAGCATTGTCTGGACGTAGTTCTGCACAGTTGGCATATGGATCTGCCTTCATCAGAATCTCGTCCGTCCGGGTCAGTATCTGATATTTGTAGACAGCCCAAGGCTCTACTCCCGGAATAAACAACTCATATACACCGGATACTTCCAAAGTACGCATCGGATGAAGTCTGCCATCCCACATATTAAAATTGCCCACAACACTCACCGCTCTTGCGTGAGGTGCCCACACGGCAAAATATGTACCCTTGACTCCATTGATCTCCATCGGGTGCGCTCCCAGCTTATCAAAGATCTGGTAATGCTTTCCCTCTGCAAAAAGATACAGATCCAGGCTGGAGATCTGTGGTGCAAAACAGTACGGATCCGCTGTAACTACCACATCGTCCTCGCCATATTTAATATTTAAAAGATACGGTGCTTTTAGTTTTTTGCGTGTTTCCACATACTTTCCAAAGAAACCGCTGCCCGGCTCAACCTCGTCCAGCTCGGTGGGATGATTGCCCCGCATATCGGTCACCGTGACCGCCTTGGCTTCCGGACGGTACACCGTAAATATCTGTCCCTTTCCAAAATCGTGCAATCCAAGAATATTGTGAGGGGCATTATGTCTGCCCTCCAATAATTCATCATATTCTACCCAATTGATCCATTGATCTAACTTCTCCTGCATAGTCTCCTCCAATCATTATATCTACAGATGTAACAACTACCCAATCATTGCCGCATCTGTACCCCTTGTCCGGCACCAGCGTCAAAAGCACGGTGCTGCCGGCACATTTCGCAGTGCGAAAATACACTCAAATAACGAAAACCTCCTACACAATTTGCATAGAAGGTTTCTAAAAAAGCTTGTGTTACTATTATAATTGATTGATAGAAATTCGTCAATCGGGTAGGAGGTAGATAATTATTTTATCTGCCGACCTCCCACACCACCGTACGTACCGTTCGGTATACGGCGGTTCTTTAGTTTTCACATCTTTTCAAGTAAAACTCTGTGAATGTTGGATATCCCCATTCACGGAGTTTTTCATTATTCAAAGCAAACTGTACCAGTCTATTATTGCTACAGTTCCAAATGCCCTGGCGCATATTTGCGTGCCATTGAATAAAATCTTCATTCATTCCGAGTTCTTTCAACTTTCGGTATTTCGTTTTAGTTTTCTTCCATTGTTTCCAATAGAC
>JBNMJP010000276.1:0-2708 GCA_050873905.1 Jutongia sp.
CTCGATCATCCTTGCGGGTACGATCACCAGATAACCGGCAAGTACCACCAGATCAACCTTGTATTCCTCTAATGTATCTAACATGGCATCGGCAAAGGAATCTCTTGATCCATATGACTTCGGGCTGATGCATCTGGCCGGAATACCGGCGTTGGCTGCACGCTCCAGAGCATATGCATTTTCCTTGTTGCTGATCACTACAGCAATCTCTGTATTGCGGATCGTGCCGTCTGCTACAGCATCGATGATCGCCTGGAGATTTGTTCCTCCGCCGGATACACATACTGCAATCTTCTGCATAGTTTCCTCCATGATTGACTGTCCGCTGTACACTGGTGCAGCAGACAGATGATTGTAAATGATTATACTAAATCAATGCCCTTCTCGCCCTCTGCGATCTCACCGATAATATAAGCATTCTGTCCTGATTTCTTCACGAGTTCTACTGTCTTGTCTGCGTCAGCGGCATCCACTGCAAGAAGCATACCGATCCCCATATTGTATGTATTGTACATCATTTCTTTTGCGATATCTCCGTCCTTTGCGAGCATGGAGAAGATCGGAGGGATCGGATAGCTGTCTGCCTTTACCTTGGCGCGCACGCCGTCATGAAGCATTCTAGGGATATTCTCATAGAAGCCGCCACCGGTAATATGACTGCAGCCTTTAATGGTTACGCCGCCATCCTTGACGCTCTTTAATGCTTTCACGTAGATAATGGTTGGTGTCAGAATAGTCTCACCCAGAGTCTTTCCGCCGAGACATTCATAAGAACGGTTCAGATTGTCCTTACTGATATCAAATACCTTACGCACCAGAGAATAACCGTTGCTGTGGATACCGGAGGATGCGATGCCTACCAGTACATCACCCTTCGCAATGCTCTTTCCGGTGATCATCTTGTCTCTGTCTACGATACCAACGGCAAAACCGGCAAGATCATACTCATCTACCGGATAAAATCCCGGCATCTCGGCTGTCTCGCCACCGATCAGTGCAGCGTCTGACTGACGGCAGCCCTCTGCAACACCGCTGACGATCTGTGCGATTTTCTCCGGTTCGTTTTTGCCACAGGCAATATAATCTAAGAAAAATAATGGCTCTCCACCGGCACATGCAATGTCATTTACGCACATTGCCACGCAGTCGATGCCGATCGTGTCGTGCTTGTCCATCTCAAAGGCAATTTTTAACTTGGTTCCTACTCCGTCTGTACCGGAAACCAGGGTTGGATGCTCCATCCCCTTAAAACTGTCCAGGGAAAATGCCCCTGAAAATCCACCAATGTCTGTCAGCACCTCGTTTCTCATCGTGCTGGCAACATGCTTTTTCATAAGCTCTACTGCCTTATAGCCCGCCTCAATGTCAACGCCTGCATTCTTGTAGTCCATGATAAGCCTCCTCTATTTGTATTTATATCTTCACTTAATCAAAGATATTCTCATTGTAGCACAAAGCAAATTGTTTGTCATTTATTTTTTGAAAGGTTGTCCAGATAGCCGGTCAGATAAGGCGTTCCTTTTCGGAGGATAACGGATAAAGCCCCTCTTTCATCGGTGCGCCGGATATCTGCACCGGAGGATGTCAGCCGTTGCAGAAGCTCCTTGTGGGGATGACCGTACCGGTTTTTCCTGCCACAGGAAATCAGGGCATATTCCGGATTTAATCGGTGAAGCAGCTCTTCACCGGTGGAATTTTTGGAGCCGTGATGCGCCACTTTAAGGACTGTGTAATGCTCCGGAATATGATAGGACTGTCTGGTTTTGGCAGAGCTTATGATATCCTGAAGGGCTTCCTCTCCTGCCCCCTCCAGATCTCCGGTAAACAGACAGGAGAAATTCTGATACTGCATGCTCAGGGTGATGGATTCTGCGTTGGCAGAGTCGAAGGCGCTGCCTGCGGCCGGATTCAGGCAGACAAAGGAGACACCGCCGGACTGAAAATAACTGCCGGTAGACAAATACCGGACAGGGATGTGCTTTTGTTCTGCTGCTTTCCGGAGCAGAACATAGCCGCTCTGGTCTTTGTCAGCGACATCCGGCAGAAGAAGCTGGTAGATCCTATACCCATCGCCACTCATGTTTATCAACTCCTCCAGACCGTTGATATGATCTTCGTCTGCATGAGTGGCAATCATATAATCAATCTGCCGGATCCCTCTGGATTTGAAAAATGGCAGGAGACGGTATTTTCCTACCTGCTTTTCACTGGTACTTCCTCCATCGACCAGAATATTCTGCTGTCCCGGCGTGTGGAGGTAAATTCCATCCCCCTGTCCCACATCAAGCATGGTCATTTCAAAGCTGCCGGATGGAATATGTACCATAAATATAATACAAAGTGCCGGCAGTATCTTACCGAGATATTTTAGTTTTTTTCTGTGCTTTTCCGGCAGGAAAGGAAGTTTTTGATATTCTGCGTCGTCAATTTTGCGGAGAGTGTATGCAAAATAAAGCAGAATCATGGTCAGAATCAGATAATATAACAGAAGCTGCCACCAGGCAGGGCGTCCCATGATCTGCATATGACCCGGCAGTTTTTGAAAGATCAGACAGATCCGCTCATACAGCTTTAACAGCCAGAAGGCATTGGACAGAATAAATTTTCCTGCCGGCATACAGATACAGCCTATGACACCTCCCACAAAGGAA
Organism: Jutongia sp.; assembly: GCA_050873905.1. GTDB lineage: Bacteria > Bacillota > Clostridia > Lachnospirales > Lachnospiraceae > Jutongia. Next base: position 2,652 of record JBNMJP010000276.1, read on the forward strand.
AAGATCACCAGAAGGGATGACAAAGGGATCACAAAGAGATTGATCACAATACCATAC
>JBNMJP010000277.1:0-2706 GCA_050873905.1 Jutongia sp.
AGATATGAGATACGAGGAGCTTACCATAGAAGGAAGAAATGCCGTACTGGAGGCATTTCGTGCAGGAAAGACCATTGATAAAGTGTTTCTGCTGGATGGATGTCAGGATGGCCCGATCCGGACCATCCTGCGGGAAGCCAAGAAGGTAGACACCATTGTAAATTTTGTAAAAAAAGAACGATTGGATCAGATGTCGGAGACAGGAAAACATCAGGGTGTTATTGCTTATGCGGCAGCGTATGAGTACGGAACTATAGAGGAGATGCTAGAGACAGCGGAGAAAAAGGGTGAGGCTCCGTTCCTGATCCTTTTGGACAATATTGAGGATCCCCACAATCTGGGATCGATCATCCGTACCGCAAACCAGGTGGGAGCTCATGGGGTGATCATTCCGAAACGTCGTGCGGTTGGTTTAACAGCTACCGTAGCAAAGGCTTCTGCCGGAGCCATTAATTATACACCGGTGGCAAAGGTGACGAATCTGGTCAGAACCATGGAAGAGTTGAAGGAAAAAGGAATGTGGTTTGTCTGTGGTGACATGGATGGAGACTCAATGTATTCTCTTGATCTGACAGGACCGATGGGAGTTGTGATTGGAAATGAAGGGGATGGCGTGAGTCGTCTTGTGAAAGAGAATTGTGATTTTGTGGCAAGTATACCGATGTTTGGAGATATTGACTCCCTCAATGCGTCTGTAGCCATGGGTGTGCTTTCTTATGAGATTGTACGTCAGAGACTTAATAAGGCTGGAAAATAATTTAAGACAGCGGTAAATTTTGGAATAAATCATCAAATAGGATCTGTTTAAGGGGAGAAAACCGTAATACCGGTTTGGAGGATGGAAGAGAATGACGGAAAATTTTGAGACAATGTCGGAGGAAGAACTGATCTGTCGGGCACAGAGCCAGGATCATGCGGCGATAGATGCATTAATGCGGCGATATAAAGGAATTGTCCGGAAACGTGCAAGGTCGTTGTTTATGATCGGTGGTGATCAGGATGATCTGATGCAGGAGGGGATGATTGGTCTTTTTAAGGCGATTCAGGATTATGACAGTTCCAAGGAGACCGTCTTTTCCACTTTTGCGGAGCTTTGTATCAGCAGGCAGTTATATTCGGCGGTAAAGTCCTCTAACCGCAAAAAAAATATTCCGTTAAATACGTATGTTTCGATTTATTCTCCGGCATATTCAGAGCAGGATGGAGCAGAGGATGGCAATTTTATGGTGGATCACTCTCTAGAGGCGGCAGAACTAAGTCCGGAGGAAATATTGATCGACCGGGAAAATGTAGAAAATCTTTGCAAACAGATTGAAACCGTATTAAGTCCATTGGAGAAAAAGGTGTTTGATCTTTATATGGATGGTATGACATATCAGGAGATTGCAAAGCAGATGGAAAAGGAGCCGAAATCTATTGACAATGCCCTGCAGCGGATCAAGACGAAAGTAAATAAAGCGATGAAATGATAAATAAACTTTGCGTCCTTGACAAATATCGACCATCGATATATAATTTTTTATATCGATGGTCGATATTATTATGCGCAAAATAATTAAGGAAAGGTTGGAGATAACGCATGGATAAAAGTTTATTGTCCGGCAGTAATGCCATGCTGCTGTTGCAGCTATTGAAGGATCAGGATATGTATGGCTACCAGATGATCGAGAAACTGCGGAAACAATCCCGGGATGTTTTTGAGATGAAGGTAGGGACGCTATATCCGCTATTGCATTCTATGGAAAAGAATGGTTTTTTGATCTCCTATGAAGGAGATGCTGCAGGGAAAAAGAGAATTTATTACCAGATTACAAAAGATGGCAGAAAGGAGCTGGATCGCAAAAAAGGGGAGTGGACGGAGTATGCAGGGGCAGTAATGCGTGTGATGCAGCTGCAGCTTGATTAAATGCATGTCACACACGGCAACATAATGGAGGGGATGCGATGGGCAGGACAGATAAGGATAATGTATTGCGAAGAGATGGAAGTGGGATGGGGGAAACAGATCAAAAGCGGCGATATCTGTTACAATTGACAGAGCAGCTGCAGTATCATCCGATACGGCAGAAGATTTACCGGGAATATGAGGAGCATATTGATGATGAAACAGAATACGGGATGTCAATGGGCATGACGAGGGCGGAGGCAGTGGAGGCTGCTGTAGAACAGATGGGAGATCCGGTGGAGACCGGAAAGGCACTGGATGAGATTCACCGTCCGGAAAAAGTACTGCTTCCATGGCTGTGGATACTTTTAGTATTGGGACTTGGTATGGCGTTGGTCTATTCTGTTCAGAGGGATATGCAGGGGCAGCTCTGGTCACTTGTTTCTGCTGCATTACCCAGAAAGATACAGATTAACTGGACAGACTTATGCCTGTGTATTATTATCTTTACGTTTGTGTCCTATTTTTCGCACACTAAATATCAGAAGTTTAGTGTGTGGATAGGGGGGATACTTATGATCGCTCCGTTATGGTATCTGGCACACAGGACAGGAATTTTGGGGAATGTTTGTCAGACTTTGGATGGTGTGGCTCAGCAGTTGCTGGGAGGGGAAAAGGGCTGGATCACTAGAAGATACTATCTGTTGTATGTCCCGGTTTACGGACTGATGCTTTCGTACTGGAAGGGAAAACCGCATCAATTGGAGAAGGCTCTTCTGGCAATGGTGCTGCCTCTTGTGATCTCCTTTGATCCGTCTGTG
>JBNMJP010000278.1:0-2704 GCA_050873905.1 Jutongia sp.
GCCTTTATTGCCGGCGGTCTGCTGGCACTGAAAACAAAACATATTAGACATGGTTACTCCTCCAATCGTTGTAATCTATTATTTTTAGGTACTTTGAAACAGTTTTTCCAATTTTTGGGCGGAGTATACCAGTTTAATTATCCTCTTGACATTGTCTTATGACCATGATAACATAACGGTGTTATGTGAAGGGACGACATATAGAAATGAGGCATATATGAAGGATGAAAAGGAGACGCGGAAAAAGCTTCAGGAATGTGCCATGGAGGAGTTTCTCGAGAAGGGATTTATGAAAGCATCCCTCCGGAGCATCTGCAAAAAGGCGGGAGTGACCACGGGAGCCTTATACTTTTTCTTTGAGGATAAGGATGATCTGTTTGTTTCTCTGGTGCAGGAGCCTCTGGCGGGAGTACGGGAGGCGATGGAGAGACATTTTCTGGGGGAAAAGCAGGCGATGGAAGCGGGAGAATTGTATGGCAATGAAGCTCAGGAGGGCGATGAGGATGATTATCAGACAACCCTGAATATTGTCCACGCACTGTACCAGTATCGTGACCGGTTCCGGCTTCTGCTGGAGAAGTCTCAGGGCAGCTCTGTGGAGAAAGCTGTGGATGAGATCATCTGTATTTGCGAGGGACATTACCGGATACTGGCCGATATGATGCAGCAGCATATTGGTGGTGAGAAGATCTCGCACGATGTGATCCACTGGATCGCCCACATGCAGATCGATGTATTTATCTATGCAGTGACACATATTGACACGGAGGAGGAAGCTGTCCGGTATATGGATCGTGCTGTGAAGTATATGGTCTGTGGCTGGTATGGAATGTTTGGTGTCAAACCGGATATCATGGGAGACTGAGATATCCGAATGAAAAGGATAGGGAAGGGACGGAAGATTTCGGGATAAAAGGAACTGTTACGGCAGTTCCTAAAAAAATGACAATTACATAACGATGTTATGTTAATAAAAATAAATATCAATAAGGAGGACGATCATGTATCTGGAAGTGAAGGATTTGAAAAAGAGTTATGGTGCAGGAGAAGGTTTTGTGCAGGTGTTGAAAGGAATCACCACGGGAGTGGAGCAGGGAGATATGTGCGTGATCCAGGGAACCAGTGGTTCCGGGAAATCCACATTTTTGAACTGCATCGGTGGACTGGATACGATTGATTCCGGTTCTGTGAAGGTAGATGGAAAGGAGATTGCAGGACTGGGTCAGACGGAGCTTTCTGAGTATCGACGGGATAATCTGGGATATATTTTTCAGTTTTATAATCTCGTTCCCAATCTGACGGTACGGGAAAACATCCAGGTTTGTGAATATCTGACCAAAACGCCTCTGGACATGGATGACCTTCTCGCGACGCTGGGACTCACGGAGCATCAGAATAAATTTCCATCACAGCTTTCCGGTGGCCAGCAGCGATGTGCGATTGCAAGAGCATTGATCAAAAATCCGAAGCTGCTTCTCTGTGATGAGCCGACGGGGGCACTGGATTCCAAAACCTCCAGAAGGGGATGATTATTATAATGTCGTATTTGCTGATCATAAGCTGAATATTCCGTCTGGACGGCTTTATGGTACATTAAAGAAGTCGGAGGGAGAAAAGAATTCTGATATTTTTGTTGATATGATGATACCGATGGTTTCGACTTTGATGATCATGTCTGCGTTGATCTTCTGTGTTGTTATGTATCTGAATAGTAATTTCTGCATTGTAGCAGTGGGAGCTCTGATCTGCATTCCGCTATCCAAGCTGTGTATGGATGCCATGTATCCGTTGATGGTCAGTAATATTGCCTGTGGAATGAATCTTCATTTTTCGCCGGTACTTTATATCGGATTATATGTAGGGATTCTTCTGCTGTATGCAGTGATCAACTTCTTCCTGGTACGTCGTCTGCAAAAGATTACGCCGGCCGAGGTTCTGAAAAACAGAGAGTAAAAATGTTTTGTTACCTTGAGGAAATAAGTGGGGAGTGCTATGATGAAAAAGTCAGAATTTTGGAAAGGCATGGTTAAAGCAGTATGACAAAAATAAAAATATGTGGACTAACAACACCGCTGGAAGCAGAGTGGGTATCAAAATCGCAGGTGGATTATGCGGGGATGGTACTTTTCTTTCCGAAAAGCAAAAGAAATATTACCATAGAGCAGGCAAAGGAAATCATGAAATCCATGTTGCCACAGATTCAGAAGGTGGCGGTGGTGGTTTCTCCGTCAGCTTTACAGATAAAGGAGATTCAGAAAGCAGGTTTTGATATTGTCCAGATTCACGGACAGGTGCTTCCGGAGGCATTGGAGACTTTGCGGATTCCGTTCCTTCGGGCATTTAATGTAGATAATATGCAGGAATGGGAGCGGTACGAGGCAGAGCCGAAATGCATCGGTTATGTGTTTGATGCGGTGAAACCGGGAAGTGGTGAAACCTTTGATTGGAGCAGCATACCAAATCTGCCTGAGGATGGGAAGCCTTATCTGCTGGCTGGGGGACTAAACCCTGCTAACGTAGGGAGTGCGAGTGTGGCAATGCATCCTTATGGGGTGGATGTCAGTTCCGGGGTGGAGAGAGATTCGGGGACGGGAAAGGATCCGGAAAAGATGGGGGCATTTGTAAGAGCGGTGAGGGGGGCTTAGTCATTACAGGAAAGTCAGGCTAATCACCTGCCCAAAAGAGATAGAGGTCCCAGATCGCC
>JBNMJP010000279.1:0-2700 GCA_050873905.1 Jutongia sp.
GATTTCGCTGCTCTCTGAGAGTATCACGGAGGATTTCCCCCTGACAGAACCGGAAGATATGCTTACGGACCTCCAGGCACGTATGAAAAATGACTTTCCTGTCAGTCATCCTCTCCCTTCCGTCACTGTCAAGGATGTTGTTCCAAGTCTGGAGCCTTACAGTGCTCCGGCATTTTATCTGACAACACCTTTGGGAGATACCGACAATAATGTCATTTATATAAACCGCCGGAACTCTCCCCGGGGACTGGAACTCTACACCACGCTGGCTCATGGGGGATTTCCGGGTCATCTCTACCAAACGGTCTACAGTAACCGCACTTTTTTATCCGGAGACACAGATCCTGCCAGGAAGCTGATCTGGTACGGCGGTTATCTGGAAGGATGGGCATTGTATGTAGAATTTCTTTCCTATGATTATGCGGCCGATCTGCTGGAACAATCCGGGCAGACAGATGCCGCGCAGGTTGCACAGCTGGAAAAACACACCCGCAGCCTTCAGCTGTGCATGTACACTCTCTTAGATCTCCTGATCCACGGAGAAGGTGCAGGATACGACCAGACGGCAGAAGTTCTGGGCAAATTCGGTATTGATTCCCCGCAGGCCTGCAGGGCCATCTACACATATATCGCGGAAGAACCCTGTAATTATCCGAAATATTATATTGGATATCTGGAGATTTTAAAATTGCGGGATACGGCAGTGAATCACTGGGGCAGTGCCTATTCCGACCTGAAATTCAATACTTTTTATCTGGAACAGGGAATCTCTGATTTTTCCACCCTGCATGACCTGCTTTTGATGACAAACTAGCGGTTTTATGCTAAAATAAGCCCATGGATCATCAGGTTGGAGGAACCCATGACACAATTTACAAGCAAGGCTATCGAAGAATCCTTTATCCGGCTGCTGAACGAACGGCCTTTGGATAAAATCACTATAAAAGTCATCGTGGATGACTGCGGGATCAGCCGCAACACTTTTTACTATCATTTTCAGGATATTACCGCTCTGTTGGAACATATTCTGAACGAGGACGTAGAACGGGTTCTGTCACAGCATCTGGACATGGACTCCTGGGAAGAGGGATTTATCTCTGCTGCCCGGTTCGCTCTGGAGAATAAGCGTCTGGTCTACCACATTTACAATTCCGTCAGCAGAGAACGGGTGGAACGATACCTCTACAGTATCGCCGGAGAAGTCATGCGCCTGTATGTTGCCAAGATCACGGAGCAGGTAGAACACCGTAACCATAAAAAGGTATTTCCCGCAGATCAGAAAATGGTTGTGGATTTCTATAAATTCGCACTGGTAGGTCTGAATTTAGACTGGCTGAATACCGGAATGAAAAAAGATCCGGAGGCTTTGATCCGTCGGATCGGCGAGATTTTCCGCGGAAATATCGAAATGGCCCTGACCCGTATTGCCCGCTGATTTGGGCATTTGACAGGATCTGCATATATTTTGGACGATTTATGAGCAATGCGCAATTTTTGTGCATTGCTCTTTTTTGTCCGTTTTCAAGGCAGGCGGCTCTGAATACAATACCTATTGAGAAAACTATAAGTTAATGAAAGGAGCCCTGTTTCATGAAATTTGGTAAATGGGTCGTAAAATGCCGTATTCCTATTCTGATACTGGCAATTGCTTTACTGGTCCCTTCCCTGATCGGCATGATCATGACGCGGATCAATTACGATATGCTGACTTACCTGCCCAGCGATATTGACACTGTAGTAGGTCAGGATATTCTTATGGATGAGTTTGGAAAAGGAGCCTTTTCCTTCGTAATTATCGAAGGAATGGATCCGGAGGGCGTTTCCTCCCTCCGTGAAGACATCTCCCATGTCGACCATGTGGACACTGTTCTGTGGTATGACGATTTCGCAGATGTATCCATTCCCATGGAAATGCTTCCCTCCAAGCTGTATGACGCTTTCAACTCCGGCGACAGCACGATGTTAGCGATTTTCTTCGATACCTCCACCTCCTCCGACGATACGATGGAAGCTATCACCGAGATCCGCAGCATTGCGGGCAAGCAGTGTTTTGTATCCGGTATGTCCGCCATGGTCACCGACTTGAAGGATCTGTGCGAAAAAGAGGAACCGATCTATGTAGGTATTGCCGTAGCACTGGCCTGCGTAGCCATGATGATCTTCATGGACAACTGGATCACACCGTTTGTCTTCCTGCTGAGTATCGGTATGGCGATCCTTTTAAATATGGGTACGAACTACTTCCTCGGCGAGATTTCCTACCTGACCAAGGCATTGTCAGCAGTATTACAGCTGGCCGTTACCATGGACTACTCCATCTTCCTCTGGCACAGCTACGAAGAGCAGAAGACCATGTATGAGGACAATAAAGAAGCCATGGCAGTAGCCATCAACAATACTCTGACCTCCGTGGTCGGAAGTTCCATTACCACCGTAGCCGGATTTATCGCTCTGTGTTTTATGAGTTATACCTTGGGTCTGGATCTCGGTATCGTTATGGCCAAGGGTGTCATCTTGGGTGTCATCGGATGTGTCACAACACTTCCTTCCATGATCCTGATTCTGGACAAAGTATTGCAGAAGACCAGTCATAAGTCCCTGCTGCCGGATATGGGAAAGGTTGCTTCCGGTATCACCAAAATATTCCCGGTATTCCTGATTCTGTTCCTGGTACTGGTAGTTCCTTCCTATTGGTCTTAC